>NZ_JBFOCS010000082.1:0-121009 GCF_040907905.1 Aeromonas sp. s13
TCCCGAGTAGTTGACAGGGCTCTGACATTGGCCGGAGCAGGCCAGTCAGGTTCGATCCATTTCATCTGTGACTCCTTCAATTTCACCGATATAAAAACGGGGCTCCTGCAAGGGAACCCCGTTTGGCATCTATTCGGGCCGGATGACGCCAGAAACCGACGCAGCAGGCCCTATCACATCAGTTCCAGACCAGATCGTCCGGATTGGCGAGAGTATCCGCGCGCAGCACTTCCATCAGCTCCACCATGTCTTGCGGTGTAGCTGAGTGCCACTGCATCACTTCCCCCGTGATGGGGTGAGCCAGTTGCAGCATGGTGGCATGCAGCGCCTGACGGTTGAAGTTGCGCAGTGCCTGGGTCAGCTCGGGGGTCGCGTTGCGCAGCGGGCGCAGACGGCCACCGTAAGCGGGATCTCCCACCAGCGGGTGCTTGATGTGCGCCATGTGGACACGGATCTGGTGGGTACGGCCGGTCTCCAGACGCAGACGCAGACGGGTGTGGCCACGGAACTTCTCGTGAACCCGGTAGTGGGTCACAGAGGGGCGGCCATTGGGCACTACGGCCATGTGGGTACGCTGGGTCGGGTGACGGCCGATGGGCGCATCGACGGTGCCACCGGCGGTCATGTGACCGATGGCGATCGCTTCGTACTCACGGGTGATCTGGCGTGCCTGCAACGCTTCCACCAGATGGGTCTGTGCGGGTACGGTTTTGGCAACCACCATCAAACCTGTGGTGTCTTTATCCAGACGGTGCACGATACCGGCGCGGGGCACCTCGGCAATGCCGGGGTAGCGGTGCAGCAGGGCGTTGAGGATGGTGCCATCCGGCGTACCTGCGCCCGGGTGAACCACCAGACCGGCCGGTTTGTCGATCACCAGAATGTGTTCATCTTCATAAACAATGTTGAGCTCGATATCCTGGGCATCCCAGCGAGTATCATCTTCCAGCTCGACATTCACATGCACCTGCTGCCCGGCCAGAATCTTCTCGCGCGGGGTGTTGGCAACCTGACCGTCCAGGGTCACTCTGTCCTGTAAAATCCACTCCTTGATGCGGGTGCGGGAGTAGTCTGGAAACAATTCGGCCAGGGCCTGGTCGAGTCGCTGCCCGAATTGGTGATCCTGGAATTCGCCTGTCAGTTCAATATGCTGGCTCATGTATGGTCTCTTGAGCGGGGGGTATCAATTCGAAATAATCCGGGTATTCTAGCTTTTCTTTTAGCCAAGCATAACGGATACTTTGCCAATTTCGTGGAAATGGACCGGATGTTGTTGATGGGAAAGAAGTCTCACCTGCTGATGTCGCTCGCCTTGGTCGCTACCTTGATCACAGGCTGTTCCAGCACCAAACCCAAGGTACCCGACGAACCGCCGGAGACCCTGTACCAGAAAGCACGCCTCAAACTGGACGTTGGCAATTACGTGCAAGCCACTGAATTGCTTGAGGCTTTGGACTCTCGCTACCCGTTCGGCGCCTACTCCAACCAGGTGCAGCTTGACCTCATCTATGCCTACTACAAGCAGGATGATACCGCTCAGGCGATCGCCAATATCGACCGTTTTATCCGCCTCAATCCGGCGCATAAAAATATCGATTACGTCTTCTATATGCGCGGCCTAACCAACATGGCGGCGGATTACAACTTCTTCCAGAGCCTGTTCGGTATCGGTCGTGACGACAAAGACCCGGCTTATGCCCGTCAGGCATTCCAGGACTTCAAGACCCTGCTGCAGAACTACCCCAACAGCGTCTATGCCGCCGATGCCCGCGCCCGCATGATTGGCCTGAAGAATCGTCTGGCCCGATATGACCTGAGCGTGGCCGAGTATTACGTGAAGCGCGATGCACTGGTCGCAGCCGCCAACCGGGCCAAGCTGATTGTCGAAACCTACCCCGACACAGCCGAAACCGAGAAGGCGCTGGAGATCATGGTCGAGTCTTACGACGCCCTGAAGATGCCGCAGCTGGCCAAGCATGCCCGCGAAGTGCTGGCCAAGAACTACCCGGAGAACCGCCTCGGCCGTGGCTGAGTGATACGGATAAACCGGTAACAAAAAACCGATGCCTTGGCATCGGTTTTTTTATTGCTGCAATTTAGCCACTGAAATTACCCGCAGGGGCTCTGCAGAGCTGGGGCAACGTAACGGCGCCTTCCCAACGCCGTCCGTCATCGCAACGCTTACTTCGCGACATTACCCGCCACGTTCAGGGCATCCCAGGTGCGGGAGAAGGGCGGCGCGTAGGCAAAGTCCAGCATGCCGAGCTGCTCGGTGGTCACTCCCATGGTGATGGCAACCGCCAGCGCGTCGACGCGGTGGACCGCCCCCTTGCGACCGAGGATCTGGCCGCCCAGCAGCCGCTTGCTGCCCGCCTCATAGACCAGCTTGACGTGAATGTCGGACTGACCCGGGCAGTAGTTGGTGTGGCACTTATCCTTGATCACCACGGTGCGATAGTCGATGCCCATCGCCCTGGCTTCCTGCTCGGAGAGGCCGGTACGGCCCGCCTCCAGCCCCAGCACCTTGAGCGCCGCAGAACCGAGGGTACCCGGGAACTCCTGCTCGGCACCCGCCAGGTTCTCGCCTACCATGCGCCCCAGCTTGTTGGCGATGGTGGCGAGCGGTACATAGACCTGCTGCTGCTTCACGCTGTGCCAGACGCTGGCACAGTCACCGGCCGACCAGACGTTGGCCAGCGAGCTGCGACCCTGACGATCCACCTTAATGGCGCCGTTACCGAGCCGCTCGATGCCGGTATCAGCCAGAAACTCGGTGTTGGGCTTGACCCCGGTGCAGACCACCACGATATCGGCCTCGTACTCGCCCTGGCTGGTGCGCACGCCGGTCACCCGACCATCCCCCAATAGTGCTTCAACTCGCTCACCCAGATGGAGAGAGACCCCCTGCTCGCGCAGTTCGGTTTCGATGTGCTGGGTGATCTCGCCATCAAACGCATCGGGGATGACCCGATCCGCCAGCTCGATAAGACGCACCTCTTTGCCTTGATGGACCAGCGCCTCGACCACTTCCAGCCCGATAAAGCCGGAGCCAATCACCACGGCGCGGCGATTATTCTTGTCTTGCACCGCCGCCTTAAGCACCAGCCCGTCGGCCATCCGGCGCAGACCGAATACCCCTTGCTGCTGCAGACCGGGGATGGGGGGCATCACTTCGCGGGCACCGGTGGCAATCATCAGCCGATCGTAGCGATCGGTGAAGGTGTCGCCGTTGTGCTCCACCTGTAGGGTCTGGGCTGTTGCGTCAACGCTCAATACCCGATGGCCAATCTTGACCTCGATCCCCTTGGCAGCGAACTGCTCGGGGGTGAACTCGGCCATGTAGCCGGGCTCCTGAAACTCGTCGCCGACGAAGTAAGGCAGGCCGCAGGCACCGAAAGAGATCACTTCGGAGGCCTCATACACCACGATGTCGGCATCTTTGGCCAGACGGCGTGCCTTGGCCGCCGCGCTCATACCGGCGGCTTCGCCACCGATGATCAGAATTCTCATTGTTTTTCCTCTCAATGGCGCAGGGAGGGCATGCCCTCCCTGCGGTCTATGACGGGAAAGAGTCGCCCCTTTCCACGGGCAGATCAACCGACAGCAACTCAGACGGTGGACTCTTCGCCGTCCAGACTCACTTCGTGATCGCTGTTGAACACATGCATGTCGGTCTCGCCCATCAGGCGGCTGGTCACCGTCCCTGCGGTGATGGAGCCTGAAACGTTGAGCGCGGTACGGCCCATGTCGATCAGCGGCTCGATGGAGATGAGCAGACCGGCCAGCGCCACCGGGAAGTCCAGCGCGGAGAGCACGATCAGCGCGGCAAAAGTGGCGCCGCCGCCAATCCCGGCCACCCCGAAGGAGCTGACGGTGATGATGGCGATCAGGGTCATGATAAAGCCGGGATCCATCGGGTTAACCCCAACGGTCGGGGCAATCATCACGGCCAGCATGGCCGGATAGATACCGGCACAGCCGTTCTGGCCGATGGTGGAACCGAAGGAGGCGGCGAAGTTGGCGATCCCCTCAGGAATACCCAGCGACTTGGTCTGGGTTTGCACGTTCATCGGGATGGAGCCCGCACTGGTGCGCGAGGTGAAGGCAAACGCCAGCACCGGCGTGATCTTCTTGAGGAAGCGCAGCGGGTTGATGCCGACCATGCTCACCAGCAGCAGGTGCACGACAAACATGATGGCGATGGCACCGTAAGAGGCCATCACAAAGCTGAGCAGGTTGAGAATATCCGCATAGTTGGAGCCGGAGACCACCTTGGTCATCAGCGCCAGCACGCCGAACGGGGTCAGGCGCAGCACCAGAGTCACCATTCGCATTACGATGGCATGAGCCACGGCCACGAAGTGGCTGAAGCTGGCGAAGATCTCCGGCTTCTTGCGGGCGATGCCGGTGGCGGAGAGGCCAATGAAGATGGAGAAGATCACCACGGCGATGGTGGAGGTCTTGCGCGCCCCGGTCATGTCGAGGAAGGGATTGGCGGGAATGAACTCCAGCATCATCTTGGCGAAAGACATGCTCTCGACGCTGCCGAGGGTGGTCTGCAGCGCGGCACCACGGGCGCTCTCGGCGGCCCCGGAGGTGAGCCCTTCAGCGGTCAGGCCAAACAGGTTGGACATCAGGATGCCCGCCCCGGCGGCGATGGCGGTGGTGAAGATCAGCACGCCTATGGTCATGGCGCTGATCTTGCCCAGCGCTGTGCCACCATTGAGCTTCAAGATAGCGCTGATGATGGAGACCATGATCAGCGGGATGATGATCATCTGCAGCAGCTTCACATAGCCGCTCCCCACGATATCCAGATAGTCGATGGTCTGAACAATGACGGGCGAACCTGCACCGTAAAGCAGTTGCAACGCGGCGCCGAACAGAATACCGAGCCCCAGACCGGCAAATACCCGGCGGGTGAAGCTCACATGTTTTTCCTGTAACCGGTAGAGAAAGAACAGCAAGATGGCGGCGATGGCCAGATTGCCGATAACGCTAAATGTCATGGTATGACTCCCCAAAAAGCGGGCTTGGGCCCGAGAAACAAGAGCAAGCGCCATGCTTGCCCTGGCAACCGTGTCAGACGGTCTGCGCCGTCGTGACAAGAACAAGGGGGTCTATCGCCCCCTTGTCACAGATTCACTGCTTCTGCTGTTTCGCTCGCATGATGTTGATGATTTCGATGTCGGTATCCAGCATCCCCTCTTTGGAGAGACGGCCCAGATTGGCGATGGTCTGGTCTACATCGTCGGAGACGATCCCCTCGCTCTGGGGGACATGCAGGTTGTTGATGGCCATCAGCGAAGACTTAACCGCCGCCGAGGTGGAGGTGGAGACCTTCATGGAGCAGGCGCTGCCAGCGCCGTCACAGATGATGCCGGAGACATCGCCAATCATGTTGTTGATGCAGTGGCTGATCTGCTGATACTGGCCACCCAGCAGCCAGGTGATGGCGGCACCGGCACCCATGGCGGCGGTACTGGCGGCGCAGAGGGCCGACAGCTTGTTCTGATAGGTCTTGATGTAGATGGCCACCAGATGGCTCATCACCAGTGCCCGGGTCAGCTGCTCGTCGCTCGCCTTGAGGAAGCGGGCGGCCGCGACCACCGGCATGGTGGCGGCAATGCCCTGATTGCCGGAACCGGAGTTGGACATGGCGGGCAGCATGGCACCATCCATTCGCGCATCGGAGGCAGCGGAGGAGAGGCGCATCGCCAGAGTCATCAGATCATCGGAGAGCAGCTTGCGCTCCACCTGCTCGGTGAGGATCTTGCCGATCTTCAGGCCGTAACCCTGCAACCCTTCATCTGCCAGCGCCTGATTCATGGTGGCGGCCTCGCGGATAAAGTCGATCTCCGCCAGCGGCACTTCCAATGCAAAATCGACGATCTCCCGCAGGGTCATGGCCGGTTTGGCGGATTTGGCTGGCTGGATCTGCACGCCGGGGGCACTGGCCTGCTCCATCAGCACCTCGCCATCCTTCTCCATCAGGATGATGCGGGTGTGGTCGGTGCAGATCACCACCCGGGCGCTATGGCCCTCCACTTCGGCCAGCACCTCGGCGTAGAGCACGTCCGGCACATCCTTCACATCCACCTTGATCACCGGCAGCAGCGCCTTGGCCGCTTCCACCAGTTCTGGTGTGAGGGTCTTGAGCACCTCCAGCCCGGCATCGGGATTGCCGCCGGTGATGCCGACCGCAGCGGCCACCGGCAGACCGATCATGCCGGTGCCCGGTACTCCGACCCCCATGCCGTTCTTGAACAGATTGCCACTGACCCAGACGCTGATGCGGGTCGGGGTCTCCCCCAGCAGCTTGCGGCAGTTGGCCGCCGCCAGCGCCACCGACATCGGCTCGGTACAGCCCAGGGCCGGCACCACTTCACGCTTGAGCAGGGTAATAAAGTCGGTCCATTGTGCTTTCATCGCAGTGTTTCTCATGTTCAGGGTGCCCGCAGGCAGTTATTGCTTGTTCAGATCCGCTTTGTGATTACGGATATGCAGATAAACAGTATGACGGGAGATGCCGAGCATCCGGGCAACCAGCTGGGCCGCCTCCTTGATCTCGAAGATCCCCATGTCGAAGAGCCGGGTCACTATCTCCTTGTTGCGCACCGTGCAGGAGAGCGAATCGTCCCGATCCACCTTCTCAATCACCTGAGTCACCAGATCGTCCACCGAGCTGGCAAAGGTCTCGTTGTTGAGCGGCGCCGGTGCCGCTGGCAGCGCAAAGGTATCGAGCAGACTGCCAAGGGAGGTATCCAGACTGAAGTTCACGCAGAGCATGCCGATGGGCTTGCCCTGCCGGTTGCTGATGGTGATGGAGGAGGACTTCATCAGCGTCCCGTCGCGGGTACGGCTGAAGTAGCTGCTCCACTGGCTGCCCGCCTCCCCCTGCAAGCGGTTGAGGGCAAAGTCGGTGACCGGCGCCCCCTCCCGACGACCGGTGACATTGCCGTTGGCAATCTTGATGACCGATGCATCCAGCGTATCGAACGCATGCAACACCACCTCGCACCCTGCGCCAAACAGCGCGGCCAGCGCCTCGACCGCGGGCTCGAAACTGGCGATCAGATGACGTTCTTCATCCGTTAACGAATTGATCTGGTCAGTGGTGGCTGCTGTGGACATATATGAGTAACTCTGAGTAAACCACAGTTGATTCTACTATCAACAAGATCAACTAATGTTGAGCGGCATCCCCTTTTTGCTCGCCATTATGCCCACCTTTTAACAAAGTGCGACAAATTGTGAAGCGGCGCACAGCAGGGCAGCAACTCAGAGGTGATAGCGGGCCAGCAGTTGCTTGTAGGCGGGAGTCTGTTTGAATGCCTTGAGGGCAGAGGAGAAGCGGATAGCCAGCTGGTCGTGGCCGGGCTTGTGGGTAAACGCGAGGAAGTTGCGGTTGTCGTCGGTCAGCAGACGCGAGCCGTGGTTCACCTGATCCTGTAGCCCCTGGGTATGCAGCAAGTAGCGACCGACCCGCTCGTTGAGCACCACCCCGTCCAGCCGACCGGCCATCATCAAATGCAGCTGTTTGATGGCATTCCCCTCCCCCGTCATCGGCATCCGGATCACCCCGGGATCGGTCAGAAAATCGGGGCTGTAGGCATAATCTTCCTGAATACCTATCCGCAGACCCTTGAGGTCGGAGAGCTGCCTGAAATCCACCGGACGAACCGTCGGATAGAAGAGCACTTCGCCGCTGTAAGAGAGCGGCTCTTCGGGGTAGTGGAGCCAATGCTGGCGGGAAGGTTCAAAGAAGACATCGAGCACCGCATCCCCCTGCCTGAGACGGGCCTGCTGCAGAACCCGCTTCCAGGGCAGCACCCTGATTTCAGTGCGATAACCCATCTGGCGCAACACGGTACAGGCCAGATCGAGATCTGCGCCGGCCAGCTCGCCATTGTCATCACGCATCACATAAGGGGGCCACAGCTCGGTCAGCAGCGTCAGAGTCGGCGGCTCGTCTGTCGCCACAGCCGAACCAGCACCAAACAGGGAGGCCAGCAGCCAGCCGTACAACCCGATCCTTCGCCAACCCTGACACCACATCATGGAGATCCCTCATGGTCCGTATGGATTGAGGATATACAAGGGATGAGCAATAAAAAAGGAGGCCGAAGCCTCCTTGATATTCACTCTCTGAATGGCACTTACAGTGCTTTCAGGATTGCCTCGACGCTGGCCTTGGCATCGCCAAACA
Organism: Aeromonas sp. s13; assembly: GCF_040907905.1. Classification (NCBI taxonomy): domain Bacteria; kingdom Pseudomonadati; phylum Pseudomonadota; class Gammaproteobacteria; order Aeromonadales; family Aeromonadaceae; genus Aeromonas; species Aeromonas sp. s13. Next base: position 8,210 of record NZ_JBFOCS010000082.1, read on the forward strand.
ACATCTGGGTATTTTCCTTGAAGAACAGCGGGTTCTGGACGCCGGCGTAGCCAGTGTTCATGGAGCGCTTGAAGCCGATGACGTTCTGCGCTTTCCACACTTCCAGCACCGGCATACCGGCGATCGGGCTGCCCGGATCTTCCATCGCGGCCGGGTTGACGGTGTCGTTGGCACCAATCACCAGCACGGTATCGGTATCGGCGAAGTCGTCGTTGATCTCGTCCATTTCCAGCACGATGTCATACGGGACTTTCGCCTCCGCCAGCAGCACGTTCATGTGGCCAGGCAGACGACCGGCAACCGGGTGGATACCGAAGCGCACCTTGACGCCGCGATCACGCAGCTTCTGGGTGATTTCAGCCACCGGATACTGGGCCTGCGCCACCGCCATACCGTAGCCCGGGGTGATGATGACGGAGCTGGAATTTTTCAGCAGGTCAGCCACTTCCTCGGCGCTGGTTTCGCGGTATTCGCCCATCTCCTGATCAGCCGTGGAGGCTACGCCGTCGGAGCCGAAGCCACCGGCGATCACGGAGATGAAAGAGCGGTTCATCGCCTTACACATGATGTAAGAGAGGATCGCACCGGAGGAACCCACCAGGGCACCGGTGACGATCAGCAGGTCGTTGGAGAGCATGAAGCCCGCCGCCGCCGCCGCCCAACCGGAGTAGGAGTTCAGCATGGAGACTACCACCGGCATGTCTGCGCCACCGATGGAGGCAACCAGATGCCAGCCGAAGGCGAAGGCGATCAGGGTCATCACCAGCAGGGCGAAGGTAGAGCCGCCCGCGTTGACGAAGTAGACCATCAGGGCCAGAGAGGCGACCACGGCCAGCAGGTTCAGCTTGTGGCGGTGCGGCAGCATCAGCGGCTTGGAGGAGATGAGACCACGCAGTTTGCCGAAGGCAACCACGGAACCGGTAAAGGTTACGGCACCGATGAAGACGCCCAGGAAGATCTCGACCAGGTGGATGTTCAGCATGGCGCCGGTCAGGTGCTCGACCTGAGCAACGCTGTTGGCCTGCTCGAACGCCGCACGGGCGGCTGCCAGGGTGGCATCCAGATTGGAACCGACGGAGACGACGACCTCAGCAGGTGCAGAGGGGTGCAGATCGATGAAGCTGTTGAAGCCCACCAGCACTGCCGCCATACCCACGAAGCTGTGCAGCACGGCCACCAGCTCGGGCATCTCGGTCATTTCGACCTTGAGTGCCAGACGCACGCCGATGGCACCGCCAATCACCATGGCCAGAATGATCCAGTGAACGCCACTGGTCTCCGGGTTGAATACGGTAGCGAGCAGGGCGATAGCCATACCCGCGATACCGAACAGGTTGCCATGCTTGGCCGTTTCTTGCTTCGACAGTCCCGCGAGACTGAGGATGAAGAGCACGGCGGCAACGATATAGGATGCTGTTACCAGTCCTTGAGACACGTTAAACCCCCTTAATCCTTACGGAACATCTTCAGCATGCGCTGAGTGACGGTGAAGCCGCCGAAGATGTTGATACTGGCAATCAGCACGGCGATGAACGCCAGCGCGGTGACCAAGGTCGACCCTTGCCCGATCTGCAGCAGGGCACCGACCACGATAATGCCGGAGATGGCATTGGTGACCGACATCAGCGGCGTGTGCAGGGCGTGAGAGACGTTCCACACCACGTAGTAACCGACCACACAGGCCAGGATGAATACGGTGAAGTGGGAGAGGAAGGCTGCCGGGGCAACGGAGGCGATCCAGCCGAAGGCGGCGATGCCGAGGGCACCGAACACGAACTTCTTGTTGGAAGGCTTGGCCTCTTCCTTCTTGGCTGCCGGTTTGGCGGCGGCCGGTTTCTGCGGGGCAGCAGAGACGGAGATGGCGGGCGGCGGGAAGGTCACTTCACCGGCCTGGATCACCGTCATGTTGCGCTGAACCACGTCTTCGAAGTCGATGGCAACGTTGCCGTCCTTCTCCTTGCACATCAGCTTCATCAGGTTGACCAGGTTGGTACCGTAGAGCTGGGAGGATTGGGCTGGCAGACGACCCGGCAGATCGGTGTAACCAATCACCTTGACGCCGTTGGCAGTGACATGCAGTTCGCCCGGCACTGTGTATTCACAGTTGCCGCCAGCCTGAGCGGCCATGTCCACGATGACGGAGCCCGGCTTCATGCTGTCGACCATCTCTTTGGTGATCAGCTTGGGAGCCGGCTTGCCCGGGATCAGGGCGGTGGTGATGATGATATCCACCTCTTTGGCCTGCTGGGCGAACAGCTCCATCTCGGCCTTGATGAACTCATCGGACATGACTTTGGCGTAACCATCGCTGGATGCGCCATCTTCGCCACCGAAGTCCAGCTTGAGGAATTCCCCACCCATGGATTCGATCTGCTCGGCCACTTCCAGACGGGTATCGAACGCACGCACGATGGCACCGAGGGAACCGGCCGTACCGATGGCGGCCAGACCGGCTACACCGGCACCGATCACCAGTACCTTGGCAGGCGGCACTTTACCGGCTGCGGTGATTTGACCGGTGAAGAAGCGACCGAACTGGTGCGCAGCTTCAACCACGGCGCGATAGCCACCGATGTTGGCCATGGAGGAGAGGGCATCGAGGGACTGGGCACGGGAGATCCGCGGCACCATATCCATCGCCATCACATTGATGTTGCGCTCGGACAGCTTCTTGACCAGCTCAGGGTTCTGGGCAGGCCAGATGAAGCTCACCAGAGTGGCGCCATCTTTAATTTGTGCGATCTCGGCATCGGTCGGCGCATTGACCTTGAAGATAAGGTCGGCTTGCCAGACATTCGGCACCACGCTGGCACCGGCAGCCTCGAAGGCGGCATCATCGAAGCTGGCCGACAGGCCTGCGCCGGTCTCGATGGCGACCTCGAAGCCGAGCTTTTTCAGCTGCTCGACGGTAGCCGGGGTCGCTGCGACCCGGGTCTCACCGGCGAGACTCTCTCTCGGTATTCCAATCTGCATGACTATTCCCTGATGGTTAATAAACAATCGCTGCCCAGTGTCTCACTTCTGACGAAACAAGACATGACCAAAGTGCAGGTCCAGGGCTCTTTGTTATGAAAATCAGTAGGCTTTACCTCAACCTCCTGTCATGGTCAGGCCCCCGCTTTTCAGGCGCGAAGGTGATTAGTATCAAATTTTGGAGTTTTATTACAACCGCAGTCCCGACGGCACTCGTACAGAATTCAGCCCATCCCTGGCTACGATTAAAAAAAACAAACCAAATTAGAGGCTTATACCAGTAAAAACGGCTGAAAAAAGTGATCCAACCAGTCAAAAAAAATGTTTTACCGGCCCTCTATCTTAGCGTTTTTTGTTCTTACGAAATCCGCTTTCGTCTCACTTCTCGCAGCGAAACGCCGAAAAGTAACATTTTCCCAACAAAAGCGGGCCGCTCAGCCGCCAGATGGCGGGAGAGGGCCCCGGCAATTCAATCGTTTCGCCCGTTTGGCACCGATTGGCGGCCCTTACCAGGCCGCTTCATAAATATGCTGGCTCTGCACCAGATCGATGTCGCTGTGCTCGCCCAGACGGGTCATGCCGTGCTCACCCAGCTTGCCGATCAGGGTGTCGATACCCAGATCTTTCAGACCGTAGTCGCGCAGTCGGGTCTTGACCCCCATCCGCTCGAAGAAGCCGCGGGTCGCGGCAATGGCATCGTCGATGCGTTCCGCTTCGCTGCCGCTGTTCAGACCCCACACCCGCTCTGCGTATTGCAGCAGCTTGGCATGTTTCTGTTTGCGCTTGGCCTGCAGCAGGGCAGGCAGCACCACCGCCAGAGTCTGGGCGTGGTCGAGGCCGTGCAGGGCAGTCAGCTCGTGACCCAGCATGTGGGTGGCCCAATCCTGCGGCACACCGGCACCGATCAGGCCGTTCAACGCCATGGTGGCGCTCCACATGATGTTGGCGCGCACCTCGTAGTTGTGCGGCTCGGCCAGCGCCTTGGGGCCCTCTTCGATCAGGGTCAGCAGCAAGCCTTCAGCGAAGCGATCCTGCACCTTGGCGTTGACCGGATAGGTGAGGTACTGCTCCACGATGTGGACGAAAGCATCAACTACCCCGTTCGCCACCTGACGCTCGGGCAGGGTGTAGGTGAGCACCGGATCCAGCACGGCGAAGCGCGGCATCACGAACGGCGAGAAGAAGTGCACCTTGTCGCCACTGCTGCGACGGGTGATGACGGCGCCCATGTTCATTTCGGAACCGGTCGCCGGCAGGGTCAGCACCGAACCGAGCGGGATGGCGGAACGCACTTCGCTGCCGACGGTCTCGAGAATGTGCCAGGGATCCTTGGCCAGATCGTAGTGCGCGGCAGCAGCGATAAACTTGGTGCCATCGAGCACGGAACCACCGCCAACGGCGAGCAGGAAGTCGACCCGCTCGGCACGGGCCAGCTCCACGGCGCCCATCAGGGTCTCGTAGGCCGGGTTCGGCTCGATGCCGCCAAATTCAAACAGGGTCATGCCAGCCAGCTCGTTGCGGATCTGTTCCAGCAGGCCGCTGCGTACCACGCTGCCGCCACCGTAGGTGATCATGACGCGGGCATCGCTCGGAAGCTGCTCGCGCAGCTGGGCGATCTGCCCTTGGCCGAACAGGATTTTGGTCGGGGTATGGAGAGTAAAGTTGTTCATCGACATTGCCTTCTTCTGATAGTCAGGGCGGCCAGGCCGCGAAATCGTGATTGCATTTTTCTCCAGAACCACTCTACCATCAAGACAACATCCTGCTTGATTCTTGCCTATTTCTACAAAGCAGCGAAAACCGGAACTATCGAATCAAAGAGCGCCATGCAAAACCGTTACAGCGACCTCGCAACCAGATTGACCCGCCACGTCACCGCCCCCGGCATCACCCCATCACCGGTGAAACAGGTCAACCTCATCTATACCACCGAGCACCATGGCCGCACCCCGGTGCTCTACCAACCGCGGATGATCGTTATCCTGCAGGGACACAAGGTGGGTTATCTGGCGGATCAGGTGTTTCGCTACGACCCCAACCACTACCTGCTGATGACCCTGCCGCTCCCCTGCGAGTGCGAGTGCTTCGCCTCCCCCGAGCAGCCGCTTATCGGTTTTACCATCGAGATCGATCTGGTCACCCTGCAAGAGCTGCTGCTGGAGCTGGGCGATGCCCTGCCCGCCCCCGCGCCACAAAAGAGCGGCGTCCACTCGGTCCCCCTGTCCGAAACCATGTTTTGCGCTGCCGAGCGACTGATCGAGCTGATGGACAACCCGCTGCACGCCAGGGTGCTGGGACCGCAAACGGTGCGGGAGATGCTGTTCCACGCCCTCACCGAGGGGGGCGGCCCGGCGCTGCAGGCGCTCGCCAATCGCCACAACCATGTGGGCCAGATCGCCCGGGTGCTGCGTATGATAGAGTCCCGTTATGCCGACAACCTCACCATGGAGGAGCTGGCGCGGGAGGTGAACATGAGCGTCTCCGCCTTTCACCACCACTTCAAGGCGGTCACTGCCACCTCACCGCTGCAGTACATCAAGTCGTTTCGCCTGCACAAGGCGCGGATGATGATGCTGCACGACGGTATCAAGGCGGGCACCGCGGCAGCCAGAGTCGGTTACGAGAGCAACTCCCAGTTCAGTCGGGAGTACAAGCGCTTCTTCGGCAGCACGCCGACGGATCAGGCCTCCCGCTTCCGGGATGGCCAACTGCGCATCATAGAGGGATAACAAGAGAGGGATTACTTATGCGTTCACTGCTTTGCCTGTTCACCGCTTTTCTGCTGACGGCCTGCACCGGCCTCGCCGACGGCATCCGCCCCGTCACCGGCTTCCAGCTCGATCGTTATCTCGGTACCTGGTACGAGATCGCCCGCCTCGACCACAGCTTCGAGCGGGGGCTGGAGCAGGTGAGCGCCACCTACAGCCTGCGGGACGATGGCGGCATCAAGGTGCTCAACCGCGGCAAGCAGAGCGATGGCAGCTGGCGCGAAGCCGAGGGCAAGGCCTACTTCGTCGGCAACCCGGACGAGGCGCGGCTCAAGGTGAGCTTCTTCGGCCCCTTCTACGGCGGCTACAACGTCATCGACCTCGACCCCGATTATCAGCTCTCGCTGGTGACCAGCTACAACCACGACTACCTCTGGATCCTCTCCCGCTCACCCAACCCACCCAAGGCAAAGGTGGATGCGCTGGTCGCCAAAGCGAAATCGCTGGGCTTTGCCACCGACCAGCTGATTTGGGTCAAGCAGAACCCTTAAGCCAGTCGTGAAATAACAAAGGGCAGCCCGCGGGCTGCCCTTTCTGTTGCTGGCGTGGCGGGATGTCAGAGCCGGAAGCGGCCGATCTCCTGCTCCAGCCGCTCGGTCAGCGACTTGAGTTCGGCCGCCTGCGCCGCCTCGTTGCCCGCCTGCTCGGCCAGCTCTTGCGAGACGTGGCGGATATTCTCGGTATTGCGGCTGATCTCGCCGGTCACTGAAGTCTGCTCCTCGGCCGCCGCGGCGATCTGGGTCGCCATGTCGCTGATGGAGCCGATCGCTTCGTTGATCCGGGCAAGGCTCTGGTTGGCCGCTTCCGCATCCTCGACGCTGGTACCCGCCAGCTGACGGCTGGTCTCCATGCCACCCACGGCGCGACGGGTGGTCTGCTGCAGGGTCTCGATCATCTGCTGGATCTCGTCGGTAGAGTCGTGGGTACGGCGCGACAGCACCCGCACCTCGTCCGCGACTACCGCGAAACCGCGTCCCTGCTCACCGGCCCGGGCCGCCTCGATGGCGGCGTTGAGCGCCAGCAGGTTGGTCTGCTCGGCGATGCCGCTGATGGTCGCCAGAATGCCGCTGATCTTCTGGGCATGGCTGTCGAGCTCATTGATGATCTGGCTGGCATCGGCCACTTCGTCCGCCAGACCGGTAATGCTGCGCTGACTCTGGCCAACCTGGGATTGACCGGCGACCGCCAGTGCAACCGCATCGGTGGCGGTGGTGGCGGCAAACTCGGCGTTGCCGGCGATCTCCTGGGTAGCGGAAGCCATCTCGGTCACCGCGGTCGCCACCATCACGATCTCGTCCTGCTGCTGGCGCACCCGCTGACTGCGAGCCTGCGCCCCGGCCGCCTGAGCACGAGACTGTGCCGCCAGCTCGACGGTCACATCCCGCAACCGGCTGACGATACCGTGCAGCCGCGCCACAAACTGGTTGAAGTTCTGGGCCAGCTGACCCACCTCATCCTTGCTGTGAGTGTTGATGTGAACGGTGAGATCCCCCTCGCCGTGGGCAATGTCGTGCAGGGCGTGCGCGACCCGACCGAGATCGGCGAACAGGTATTTGAAGGTGGCGGTGAGCAGGGCGCTGAACACCAGCATCAGCACCAAGGTCAGCCCCACCAGCTCCCACAGCAGGCTGCTGAGCGGCGCTTCCAGCACATCGCGATACATCACCATTGCCAGCAGCCAGTCGGTGCCCGGCACCGGTTGTACCGCCAGCAGCACATCCCGCCCGTCGAGGGTGGCGGCGTGCAGCTCGCTGTTTTCACGGCCCCACTGCTGGAAGGTGGCGGCAGAGAGTCCCGGCGCCAGTTCGGCGATGGGCTTGAGCGCCAAATCCTTCTGCGGATGGCCGACGATGAGGCCGCTGCTGTCGAGCAGCATGGCATAGCCTTCACCCTGCACCTTCATCGCCAGTACTTCGTCGATCAGCTTGTCGAGCGCCAGGTTGGCCCCCACGGCACCGACCAGCTCGCCCTGATGGCGTACCGGCTCGGAGAGGGTGACCACCAGCTTCTGCATGGTGACGCTGACATAGGGGGCGGTGACGATCAGCTGCCCCGCCTTCACCGCATCCTGATACCAGGGGCGCTCGCGCGGGTCATAGTTGCCGGTGTTGAGGGAGGGATCCTGCCGGGTCATCACCCCCTGCGCGGAGCCAAAATAGGTGAGCCCGAACCCACCGGAGGTGTAGGCCTGCTTCAGGTGCGGCACCAGCTCGGCTTGGGGGTTATCGCTGATCAGGTTGACCAGCGCATGGACTGTGTTCTTGCGATCCGTCATCCAGTCGCCGATGGCGACCGAGTAGGCGTGGCCATAGTTGACCGCCTCGCTCTGGATGGCGCTCATGGTGCGGGATTTTAGGGTGTGAAAGGCAACGATGCCGAGCAGTGATGCCATCAGCAGCACTACGCCAAGACTGGTGGCCAGCAGCTTGCCGCGCAGAGAGAGGGTCATGACGACGAATCCTTGTTGTTGTGTCAGGCAGGGAAAACCCTGATGTATCAAAGGCTATCGGCCGCAATATGAACAGACTTTAGTGAATCTGTATATTTTCCCATCTATCAACAACAGAACGCGCTATTCGTGTGAAGCAGATCGCTATTCCATGCTACTGACTCTTGTAACAACAAAGCAGCAGGCCGCCCGAAGGCGGCCTGTCACTTACCCCTGATATGCACCGGCGGAGTAGGTCAGCTCATAGCTGTGGCTGTAGATCTCGACGATATTGCCGAAGGGATCTTCCATGTAGACCATGCGGTAGGGCTTCTCACCCGGGTAGTACTCGCGCACCGGCATCCGCTGCTTGCCGCCCGCCGCGACGATGCGCGCCGCCAGCCCCTCGACATCCGGATCCTGCACGCTGAAGTGGAACACTCCGGTCTTCCAGAATTCGAAGTTGTTTTCGCGCTGCTCGCTGTTGGGGAACTCGAACAGCTCGATGCCGATCTTGTCGCCGGTGGAGAGGTGAGCGATGCGGAAGGAGCCCCAGCCCGGGCCAAACACGTCGTTGCACATCACGCCGATGGCGGAGTCATCCTCGGTGATGGTGGTCGCCGGCATGATGAGATACCAGCCCATCACCTTGGTATAGAACTCGACCGCTTTGTCGAGGTCAGTCACCGTGATACCGATATGGGAGAAGTTGCGTGGGTAAGTCATAAATCACCTTGAAATTGTGTGTGGGAAACAGGTGACATGATAGGAAGGGGCGCCATAATGAAAAATAAGGTCAAACTAATGGAAGGCATAAATTAAATTTATGGTTAATCCACTCTGGCTCCATACCCTGGTGGTGGTGCATGAAACCGGCAGCTTTACCCGTGCCGCCGAGCGGCTGAATCTCACCCAGGCCGCCGTCAGTCAGCATATCTCGCGTCTCGAGGCCGAATTTGGCCCCCTGCTGCTGCGCAAGCCTCGTCAGCTGGAGCTCACTCCGCGCGGGCTGGTGCTGCTCGACTTCGCCCGCCAGCAGGCGCAGGCCGCCGAACAGCTGCGGGCGCGCCTCTCGGACGATGACCCTCACCGCGGCGCCATCACCCTGTCCACCCCGGGCAGCATCGGTCTGCTGCTCTATCCCCTGCTGCTCGACCAGCAACAGGAGCACCCCGGACTCACCATCCAGCACCGTTTCGCCCCCACCCCCGACATAGTGCAGGCGGTACTGGCAGGGCGCAGCGATCTGGGACTGGTGGATCAACCGCCGGAACACCCCAGCATCGCCGCCGAGCCCTTCGCCCGCGAACCCCTCTGTCTGGTGGTACCCAACGACGGCGAGGAGCCGAGCTGGCTGCACCTCTGTCAGCTCGGCTTTATCGACCACCCGGATGGCCGCAGCATGGCACAACGCCTGTTGGGACGACGCTACCCCGGCCAGCGCGTTGACGAGATCCCGCTGCGCGGCTTTACCAACCAGATCGGCCTGATCCTGGAGCCGGTCGCCCGCGGCCTCGGCTTTACCGTGCTGCCCCGCTTCGCCGTCACCGCCTTTGCCCAGCAGGAGAAGATCCGGGTGATCCAGAGCAGCATTGAAGTGATCGACACCCTCTGGCTGATCTACCGCGCCGAGTGGCCGCTCCCCGCCCGCCACCAGCGGCTGGTCACCGTGCTGAAACAGCGGGTTGCTGCACACTGAACGCTCTTGCGGCAGACATCGAGATCAATGTGGCCACAGTCACCGAGGGCTAGCGGCAAGAAGGAGAAGAGAAAGGAGAGAGGGATAAATTGGCGAACGCCGGAAATGCGAAAGGCCAGCTCAATGAGCTGGCCTTTCTGAAAATGGCAGGGGCGGCAGGACTCGAACCCGCAACCATCGGTTTTGGAGACCGCTGTTCTACCAATTGGAACTACGCCCCTGCAACAAACGAGGCGTAGTATACAAAGCGGGTTTCAAAGGTAAAGGCTTTTTTCACACTTTTAATGCGATTGCACAAATCCCGAACAAGTCGCGCTTGTTTGTGCAGCAAAGCGGGATAACTTGCTGTATTTGCAGCCCTGCCGGGGTAGGAATGGGACATAAATGGGGGTAGGGTGAAATCAAGTACCGGGAGGCCACTTATGCTCAATTACCGATTGCTCCAACAACTGGCGCCCCTCAACTTCAGGGATGAACGCAAGACAGAGTCCCTGCCCGCCTATCTTGAACGGGTCGCGCCACTGGTGCCCTTTATTCCTGAAAATGTGCTCTCCCAGTGGATTTACCGCCATTGGCGCGGTTTTGAGTCCAACTGGAGCTTTATCGATCTCGCCAGCCATCAGTTCACCTGTGAAAGCTGGCCCACCGCGCAACTGGTGGATCAGGTGGACTCCCGCCATATGGAGGTGATCGAGCGCTGGGGCGAGATGCTGCGCAGCAACCGTTATGTCCGCCGCTCCTGGCTCGGCGAGAAGATGCTGAGCGACGGCACCTGGCCGGAACCTGTCATCGTACTGGCGCCGGAGGAGGGAGCCAGCTACCCGAACGGCCATCCCCTGCCCCGCCCCTACTGCCTGCTGGAAGGACACCACAGACTCGGTTATTTGCGCGCCATGGCCCGCGATGGGGAATCGCTGCAAGAGACGCACAAGGTGTGGATTTGTCGTCATGTTTCCGCCACTTAAACGTTTTTCATGCTGAAATTGGCATCGGAAATAAAATTTTGACAATTAAAAAAGCGGCCCTATAATCTGTCCGGTTTTGAAAAAGGTCGGGACGAAACGATGCAGTTTTTGATTCAGAAAACAGCCTTGCAGACGGGTGGTGCGCACCAGAGCGGCCCCGTTGTTTCCGGTTCCCACCCCAACGATCCCCAGTTATTTTTAAAAAAAGCCCCTGTTTCAGGGGCTTTTTTTTGTGCCCGAAAAACCTCCAATGATGTCAAAGGGAATGCAGACGATGACCAATCCACTCTATAAGAAACATGTCATCTCCATTTCGGACCTGACCCGGTCAGAAATGGAACTGGTAGTCTCAACCGCACAACGGTTGAAGGCTGAACCTGACACCAGCCTGTTGAAAGACAAGCTGGTTGCCAGCTGCTTCTTCGAAGCCTCCACCCGCACCCGCCTCTCGTTCGAGACCGCGGTACAGCGCCTTGGCGGCAACATCATCGGCTTCGCCGACGGTGGCAACACCAGCGCCAAGAAGGGCGAGACGCTGGCTGACTCCATCAAGATCATCGGCTCCTACTCGGATGCGGTGGTGATGCGCCACCCGAAAGAGGGCGCGGCTCGTCTGGCCTCCGAGTTCTCCCGCGTGCCGGTCATCAACGGCGGCGACGGCTCCAACCAGCATCCGAGCCAGACCCTGCTCGACCTGTTCACCATCCATGAGACCCAGGGTCGTCTGGACAACCTCAACGTCGCCTTCGTCGGTGACCTGAAATATGGCCGCACCGTGCACTCGCTGGCCCAGGCCCTCAGCCTGTTCAACTGCCGCTTCTTCTTCATCTCCCCGGAAGCGCTGGCGATGCCGGACTACATCTGCGAAGAGCTGGAAGAGAAGGGTATCCAGTTCAGCGTCCACCAGACCATGGAAGAGGTGATGCCGGAGCTGGACATCCTCTACATGACCCGCGTCCAGAAAGAGCGCTTCGACGAGACCGAATACAAGCACATGGCCGCCAAGTTCATTCTGGAGCTGGCGACTCTGGAAGGGGCCAAGCCCACCATGAAGATCCTGCATCCCCTGCCCCGCGTCGACGAGATCGATGTGGCGGTCGACAAGACCCCCCACGCTTGCTACTTCCAGCAGGCGGAGAACGGGGTCTATGCACGCCAGGCGCTGCTGGCACTGGTACTGAACGAAACTGTCTGAGCTTAGGGGAATATCATGTCTGACAAGAACCAACTGCAAGTCGAAGCCATCCGTCACGGCTCCGTCATCGATCACATCCCCGCTGGCCAGGGCATCAAGATCCTCAAGCTGTTCCAGCTGGTCGAAACCCAGGAGCGGATCACCGTCGGCTTCAACCTGAAATCCGGTGCGCTGGGCAAGAAGGATCTCATCAAGATCGAGAACACCCGCCTGACCGAACAGCAAGCCAACCAGCTTGCGCTGTTCGCCCCGAAAGCGACCGTCAACATCATCGAAGACTTCAATGTGGTGAAGAAGCACCAGCTGGAGCTGCCGGAGTTCATCGCTGGGGTGTTCCACTGTCCCAACTCCAACTGCATCTCCCATAACGAGCCGGTGGACAGCTACTTCCGGGTGCGCGAAGTGAAAGGCGTGGTGCGGATGAAGTGCAAATATTGCGAGAAGTCCTTCACTCAGGACATCGTCAGCGAGCGTTACTGATATCTGATTGGGCCCTGCGGGGCCCATTTTTGAACCCTGTCACATCACCGAATTTCCAGTCAGCTATAATTTGCCATCGCAAGATGGTAATGCCCGTTCATTCCCTGCATATAGATGGATTATCAGTGTTTTTGCCTGATAACTGACTGCTATGGCAGATATCGCGCGTTTACCTCCGGTCATCATCAAAGGAATTCGCCGTGGTCAAAACCCTCAGTCGTCCCGTTGCCCAAGAGCCCGATCTGGCCCAGCTGGATGCCTGTCGCCAGATCATCGGTCAGCACTGCTACAGCACCCAGGAAGAGATCCGCCGCGAGCTGTCGGAGCGCGGCTTTGCCGACATCAGCCAGTCCACCATCTCCCGCCTGCTGCGCCGCCTCGGCGTCGCCAAAGCGCAGAATGCCAACGGCAAGAAGGTCTACACCTTGGTCGATGAGCAGCTGGAACCCGCCGGCAGTACCCGCTCGATCCACGACATGGTGCGCGAAGTGGTACACAACCAGCAGATGGTGCTGATCCACACCACTCCGGGGGCCGCCACCGTGGTGGCTCGCCTGCTGGATCGCAACGCCAATCCCGAGATCATGGGCGCCGTCGCGGGCAATGACGTGGTGCTGGTCGCGCCGCGCCATATCAGCCGCACCCGTCAGGCCCATGCCGCCGTGGTGCGCACGCTGGCGCAGGCCCGCTAAGCTCTCTCCCCCAAATGCACTGAGGCGACCCGCGGGTCGCCTTTTTGTTGCTTGCTACTTTGTGTCCATCACTTCTTGCGCCTATAAAAAACGGGATCCCACAGGCTCCCGTTTCATCTTGCTTGTCATCCCTCAGGAGAGCACGGCGCCCAGGCTCAGGCAGACCACGATCAGCACGGTCAGGATACCGAGCAGCGGAGCCACCCACTTCAGCCAGCGCACATAAGGCACCTTGGCGATGGCCAGACCACCCATGACCACGGCGGAGGTCGGGGTCACCAGGTTCACCAGACCGGAAGCAGACTGGTAAGCAGTCACCACCAGATCGCGGCCCACGTTGGCGAAGTCGGCCAGCGGCGCCATGATCGGCATGGTCAGTACGGCCAGACCGGAGGAGGACGGCACCAGGAAGGAGAGCACCACTTCCAGCACGAACATCACGTTGATAAAGACGATGGTGGAGAGGCCGGTCACGATCCCTTCTGCACTGTGCAAAATGGTGTGAGTGATCATACCGTTATCCATTACCACCACGATACCGCGGGCGATACCGATGATCAGCGCCACACCCAGCAGGTCGCGAGCACCATCGATAAAGTTGGAGGTCAGCTCCTCTTCGCTCATGCGGGAGATGAGACCAACGATGATGGCGGCAGCCAGGAACACACCGGAGATCTGCGCCATCCACCAGCCCAGCACGGCGACACCGTAGATCATCACGGCGAAGGCGGCGACGAAGATACCCAGCACGATTTTACGGGTCAGGGTGAACTCCAGCATCTGGTCACTCTTGTTGCCAAGGAAGTGGGCACGGTTCTCTTCCCACTTGTCAGCCACCAGAGATTTGCTCGGATCGCTACGCACCATCTTGGCGTAACGCATGACGTAGGCAACGCAGAGCAACCAACCGGCGACCAGCATGGCGACGCGCAGCCAGATACCGTCGGTGAAGGAGATACCGGCCGCGTTGGCGGCAATCACGGTGGCAAACGGGTTGATGGTGGAACCGAGAGTACCGATACCGGCACCCAGCAATACGGTTGCCGCGGCGACCACAGGGTCGAAGCGGGCGGCCATCATCACCGGCACCAGCAGGGTGTAGAAAGGCAGCGACTCTTCGGCCATCCCGTAGATGGTGCCCCCTGCGGCGAACAGCGCCATCAGGATCGGGATCATCCACTCTTCCCGGCCGCGCAGGCGGTCGGTCACACGTTCAATACCGGCATCGATGGCACCGGTCTTGGTCACTATGCCAAGAAAACCACCGATGATCAGGATAAAGAGGGAGACGTCGATGGCGCCTGCCTCATAGGTGTCGTGGTTGTAGAGGCCATCGATAGGTGCCAGCAGCACGTCGACGATCCCCTGGGGATTCCCCTCCACCAGTTTGTAGGTACCCGCCACCGGCACTTCTTTGCCGAGGGCTTCGTTCATGGTCATCTCATATTTGCCGGCCGGCACTATCCAGCTCAGGGCGGCCACCAGGGCGATCAGCACAAACAGTATCGTGTAGGCTGACGGGAACTTGAATTTGGTCATGGTCCAGCTTCCTTCTGTGGGTGTGGTATCCATGCAGGCTGCGGGTTGTAGGGTTAGAGGTATTATGCCGCTGTCACATGGTCGAAAAGCCGGGGGTCGCCCCCCGGCACCACTACTGCGACCTTAGTCGCCCAGCGTAGCAACCATCACTGCCTTGATGGTGTGCATCCGGTTTTCGGCCTCGTCGAACACGATGCTGTGCTCGGATTCGAACACGTCCTCGGTCACTTCCAGGCCTTTCATGCCATATTTGTCAGCCACTTCCTTGCCCATGGTGGTCTCGTCGTTGTGGAACGCCGGCAGGCAGTGCATGAACTTCACATCCGGGTTCTTGGTGGCGTTGATGACATCCATGTTGACCTGATACGGGGTCATCAGTTTGACGCGCTGATCCCAGGCTTCTTTCGCTTCACCCATGGATACCCAGACGTCGGTGTAGAGGAAGTCCGCACCCAGCACGCCCTCTTTCACATCTTCGGTCAGGGTGATGCGTGCGCCGGTCTCTTCGGCGATCAGGCGGCACTTGGCAACCAGCTCCTCTTCCGGCCAGAAGGCTTTCGGTGCGACCAGGCGGATGTCCATGCCCATTTTGGCGGCGCCGACCATCAGGGAGTTACCCATGTTGTTGCGGGCATCACCCAGGTAGGCGAACTTGATTTGATCCAGACGCTTGCCCTTGCCGTGCTCCAGCATGGTCATGAAGTCGGCCAGGATCTGGGTCGGGTGGAATTCGTTGGTCAGGCCGTTCCAGACCGGTACACCGGCGTAGGCACCCAGCTCTTCCACGATCTCCTGACCGTAGCCGCGGTATTCGATACCGTCATACATGCGACCCAGTACACGGGCGGTGTCCTTCATGGACTCCTTGTGACCGATTTGGGAACCGCTTGGGCCAAGGTAGGAGACTTGCGCGCCCTGGTCGAAGGCCGCCACTTCAAATGCACAACGGGTACGGGTGGAGGTCTTCTCGAAAATCAGGGCGATGTTTTTACCGACCAGATGCTTGCGCTCGTAGCCACCGTATTTGGCTTTTTTCAGGTCGATGGCCAGGTCGATCATGTATTGGATTTCGCGCGGGGTGAAGTCCAGCAGTTTCAGGAAGTTACGGTTACGCAGATTAAAAGCCATGATGAGTTCTCTCTATATATGTTTCAGACCAGTTCGGGCAGTAGTGTTGACTACGCATTCTCAGTACAGATATCGGTAATTACGCATGTACGGTGCGGGTGGCGACGATATTGGTGCCGGCTTCACCCTTGAGGATGGCAAGACCATCTTCCAGCGAGCCGATGCCAACCATGCCACCGGTCGCTTTGACAAATTCACAGGAGGCTTCGACTTTCGGTCCCATGGAACCTGCGTCGAACTTGACCCCGGCCAGCTCGTCCGGGCTGGTGACTCGCAGCGGACGCTGGGTCGGCTTGCCCCAATCCAGATAGACGGCATCGGCATCGGTCAGGATCAGCAGGGCGTCGGCCTTGATCTGCTTGGCCAGATAGGCGGCAGACATGTCCTTGTCGATGACGGCTTCGATACCGGTCAGGCTCTGACCATCCCAAGTCACAGGGATGCCGCCGCCACCGGTACAGATGATGAGGTGGCCCTGGGCAATCAGGGTTTCGATGGCGTCGCCTTCGACGATACGCTGGGGCAGCGGGGACGGCACTACACGGCGGAAGAACTTGCCGTCAGCCTTGACCACCCAGCGCTTCTCTTCTGCCAGGGTGCGGGCTTCAGCCTCTTCGTAGACGGGGCCGATAAATTTGGTCGGGTTGGCGAATGCCGGATCCTTGGGATCGACCTGCACCTGAGTCAGCAGCGCGGTGACGTTGCGGCTTGGCATCAGATTTTTCAGTTCCTGGATCAGCATGTAGCCGATCATGCCCTGGGACTCGGCACCCAGCACATCCAGCGGATAGGGGGACACCTTGGTGTAGGCGCTGTTTTGCAGGGCCAGCAAGCCGACTTGCGGGCCGTTGCCATGCACCAGCACCACGTTGTACTCCTGAGCGATGAGGGCGATGGTCTTGGCGGCAGTTGCGATGTTCTTGCGCTGGATATCCGCTTCCAGTGGCTCACCACGACGGAGCAGTGCATTGCCACCCAGAGCGACGACGACAGTTGGTTTTTTCATAGTGGTTAATCTCGAATTTGGTTCTGTGTGGCGCCAGCTTCTGCCGGCGCCACGCCGTCTCATCAGATGCTGTCGCGTTCCATCGGGCAGCTCATGCAGCGGGCGCCGCCGCGGCCACGGCCCAGTTCATCACCCGGGATGGAGAGAACTGTGATACCGGCCTTGTCATATTTCTCATTGGTGTAGGTATTGCGCTCGTAACCCACCACCACGCCGGGACGTACGGTCAGCACGTTGTTGGCGTCGTTCCACTGCTCACGTTCGGCTTCGAAGCTGTCACCACCAGTGGTGATGATCTTCAGCTGATCCACGCCCAGCGCTTTCTCGATGGCGGTGACGAAGTAACCCTCTTCCTTGATGTTCATACCGGTGGCGCCGCCCGGAGTCAGGCTCCAGCACTGCACGTCCTTGCGGATCACTTCCGGATAAACGGAGAAGGTGTCGATATCCATGTGGGTCATCACGGTATCCAGGTGCATGCAGCTGCGGTGCTTCGGCAGCTCCATAGCGATGACCTGCTTGGCCTGACCATGTTTGAACAGGCTGCGAGCCAGGTGCTCGACACCTTGCGGGGTGGTGCGCTCGGACATCCCGATCAGCACAGCGCCGCGGCCGATCACCAGTACGTCGCCACCCTCGATGGTGGAGTTGTCGTAGTCACGCTCCTCGTCACCGAAGTACTTGATGAAGTCCTGACCGGCAAACATCGGGTGCCAGCGGTAGATGGCCTTCACATGGTTGGTCTCGCGGCGACGAGCCGGCTTGGCCATCGGGTTGATGGAGACGCCACCGTAAACCCAGCAGGAGGTGTCACGGGTAAAGAGGTGGTTGGGCAGCGGCTCGATGATGAAATCGGTCGGAGCGTGCATGCCCACTACCATGTTGACGCCGCTGTAGGGCATCTCGGAGTAAGTGAGGCCGCCGGAGAGAATGCGGGCCAGTTCGCGGTGCGGCATGTCAGCCAGGAAGCAGCGCACGTCGTTGGCAAAAGAAGAGCCGAGGCGGTAGTCGGAGACCTGATGTTGCAACAGCCAGGTTTTGGCTTCCGGCACATCCAGGGTTTCGGCCAGCAGATTGGTCAGCAGGAAAACTTCGACATTCTGATCGCGCAGTACCTGAGCGAATTTGTCGTGCTCCTGACCGGCACGTTCAACAGACAGGACGTCATCGAACAGCAGATCCTGGCAGTTGGAAGGAGTCAGACGCTTCAGACTGAGGTTGGGGCGGTGCAACATGACACGGCGCAATTGGCCAACTTCAGAACCTACATAAAATTTGCTCATGATTATATTCCGTCTAGCAGTGGTCCCTGCGAGTGATTGAATAGATTCCTTCTATTCATGCTCGTGGCTAAGGCGGGATATTCTTTATGTAGGGTAATCGGCTTATGTTCTATCCTGCCCTTGCCTTTCGAGACCGAGGTTAGCCCTGCGAATCACGACAAACTTAGACATTGATCACATTCACTCAGAACTGAATATATTCACCATCCAATCTATGACCCCGGTAGCAAATTGCGCATTTTCCACACAAAGCGCACCGAATAACCATGCAAAACCACCCTGCTATATTTCAGATTGATTCATTTTTTATTCATGCCAGTTCACTGGAGTGATTAAATGCAAATAACAAAAACCGTTAAAAATCATTACTATAAGTAACTTTACAAATATAATTTGAATATTGTTCCCTAGGTATTGAATACATCGCCGTGACGGGATGAACACGTGAGAAATAAATACTCACATCGACCACATTCACTGCATAAATCTTTTCTTGTTCCAGATCATGGCATTGATGCCAACCCCATCAGGCTCGGCCCCATAAGTCACCACCTCTTTGTGCGGTTCAACTTAATATGCACAAAGTCCGCATCAAGGTGGGCAACCATCCTCGTCGGTCACCACAACGCCTTTTGATACTTTTTTCATTAATTGAATTTATTCGTCTCACCTTGCGCTGGCGCCAACCTCGACTTAACTCAGAAAGTGATCCAGATCACACAGGAATGGCACTACCAAGGAGTTGTTATGAAGATGAAACCCATGCTGTTGCTCGCGACTTTGCTGCTCTCTGCGCTCCCCACCCTCAGTCAGGCTGAAGGAGCCCCTGCCATGCCCATGGTGGTATGCCATGTCGACAAGGCCCCCCAGATGCTGGTGCCTGACTATGTCTGCCGCTGGCAGGGAGGCAGCGTTCATTACTAGTCGAAACAACGAGAGGAGCATCACTCCTCTCGCCTTGTGATGAGACAGGCCCCTCCTATACTGAAATCAGCGGTTTTCTCATGGATAGGGGAACGTCATGATCTTGTTGGTCGGTGGAGAGAAGGGGGGGAGTGGCAAGAGCTGCCTGGCACAAAATCTGGCGGTCTACCTCAGATCCCAATTTCAGGGGGAGGTGTTACTGGTCGACTGCGACCCGCAGCGCACCACCTCTGACTGGATTCAGGAGCGCAACGACAACCCGGAGCTGCCACAAATCAACTGCGTACAGCTCTATGGCAATATTCGCAACGACCTGCTCAGCCTGAAAAACCGCTACGACTACGTCATCGTCGATTGCGGCGGGCAAGACAACCGGGCGCTGCGCTCTACCATGGCTGTCGCCACCCACGCCCTGATCCCCTTGCGTCCGAAACGCCGCGACCTCAAGACCCTGCCCCACATGGAAGATCTCATCACCACCTGCAAGATGGTCAACCCGACCCTCAATGCAGCAGTAGTGCTGACCCAGTGCCCCGCCCTGCCCAATCAGGTAAAACGCATTCTCGAAGCGAAAGAGGTTTGCTCCTCGTTCGGTGTCGACGTCCTGAACGCCATCACCTATGGTCGCAACGTCTATGACGACAGCGAAGAGAAGGGACTGTCGGTGATGGAGATCGAGCCGGATGGCAAATCCGCCGAAGAGATCCGGGCCATCGCCAAAGAGTTCCTGCAAGTGGGGGTGTGAGATGGGTCTGGCCGATCTGAAGAAAAAGCACCAGCTGCATCACCAGAAGAAGTTCACCGTCGACGAATTTATCGAAGATGCGGAGTTCTACGCCAAGGGCAAACCCAAGGTGGTCAGCCTCGAACTGGGCCTGCATCGTGACGAAGCCTTGTCGGCGCTGGCCTTTATCGAGAGCGGCGAGCACCTGAAGCCCAGCTACAAAAAAGCCACCTTCTCCATGAGCACGGTGGCCATCGACGAGCTGGGTAATCTGACCCAGCAAGATGGCATGAACAAGTCCCTGTTGCTGCGCCTCTTTACCCATTACTTCTCTTCGCTGACTCCTGAAGAGCGCCAGACCATCTATGAGCGGCTCAACCAGCGCTCATAATTTCTCCATTCAACCGCTCTTTGTGTGCCTCGCCCACTCACCCCGAATGACCATCATCAGACTGCAAAATCTGTTTCTGAAGCAACCAAAACGCCACGTAAGAGATCTGCCATTCCACATGTAAGCCAACAGCCGAAAAGATCCCCGAGATAATCGGAAGATAAGATCTTAAAACATGAAGATGAGTAACTTAACTATCTGTTTATAAATGAATAAATCGAAACGCATCACTTTCGAAATAGCTAATGACAAAAACGTTTTCCAATCTGGCGTTGTAGCCGGTTAGAAAATCCTTATAGTTACTCATGCACGGACGCAATGAAGTCGGTCAGGAAGACTGGCTGCCAGGGTTGGGCAAATGGACTCACCACAGGATGTGGTAAAGGACACCTCCCAGGACGGAGAAAGTGCGACGGGACAGGATGACTCGTCAGGCCAAGATGGCTAAAGGACACCCCAAAGGATTGGGAAGGGGAAACCTAAAGGAAGAGGTAAACAGTCAGGGATTGCAGGGAGCAACTTCGTTCAAGGATCTGAGCGATACGACTACCGGGGGCGACGCAAGTCGCCCCCATCTTTTTATCTGCGTTTCACAGCCCTATCGCTTGCCTCAGCCCACGGCCTTCTTGCCAGAACCTTCCCGACCCGCGGCTTAAGCAAAAATACATATGAAAAGGGCGCCACGATGGCGCCC
Organism: Aeromonas sp. s13; assembly: GCF_040907905.1. Lineage (NCBI taxonomy): Bacteria > Pseudomonadati > Pseudomonadota > Gammaproteobacteria > Aeromonadales > Aeromonadaceae > Aeromonas > Aeromonas sp. s13. Next base: position 29,099 of record NZ_JBFOCS010000082.1, read on the forward strand.
TTTTCTGTTTTATAATCGGCAAACAAGCTTATATCACGCGAGAGAACTGCTGCTGGCGTGCCTTGTTGCGCAAGTACACGTCGAAACACATGCAGATATTGCGGATCAGCAGCTGCCCCGTGGAGGAGACCTCCAGACCATCCTCCGTCATACGCACCAATCCATCGTTGATGAAGGTCTGCAGCAGCTTGAGATCGTCGGCAAAATACTCTCTGAAATTGAGCCCATGCGCCTGCTCGACAGACGCAAAGTTCAGACGGAAATCACAAATAAGCCGCTTGATCACCTCACGGCGGATCAGGTCATCCTGATTGAGCGAGCAGCCTTTCCACTGGGCATGACCCAGCTCTGCAACCTGTGCGTAATAGGTCTTGAGCTCTTTCTGGTTCTGGGAGTAGGCATCACCGATCATGCTGATGGAGGAGACCCCCAGCCCCAGCAGATCGCAATCACCTTGAGTGGTATAGCCCTGGAAGTTGCGGTGCAGCTTGCCCTCGCGCTGCGCCACTGCCAGCTCGTCATCGGGTTTGGCAAAATGGTCCATGCCGATGAACTGGTAACCCTGACCGGTGAGAAAGGCGATGGTGTCCTGCAGCATGGCCAGTTTCTCCTGCGGCGCAGGCATATCCACCTCTTTCAACTTGCGCTGGGCGGCAAAGCGGCTCGGCAGATGGGCATAGTTGAAGATGGAGAGGCGCGCCGGATCCGTCTTGAGCACCTCTTCCAGCGTATGGTGGAAGCTGGCACGATCCTGATGCGGCAGGCCATAGATAAGGTCGAGGTTGGTCGAGCGGAAGCCAAGTTCACGGGCCCGTTCCAGCATGGCTTTAATAAAGTCGTTGTCCTGCTCGCGGTTGACCGCAACCTGCACATCCTTGTTGAAGTCCTGCACCCCAAGGCTGATGCGGTTGAAGCCGACGTCTCGCAGCACATCCAGCATGGTAATGGCAATCTCGCGCGGATCGACCTCGATGCTGAACTCCCCCTCTTCGGCGAAATGGAAATGCTCACGCAGCATGGCCATCAGGCGGCGCGTTTGCGCTTCATCCAGATAGGTGGGTGTACCGCCACCCCAGTGCAGTTGGGTGACCAGACGGTGCTTGAAGAGCGGGGCTTGCGCCTTGATCTCCTGCTCCAGGTAGTCGAGGTACTCGTCAGCCTTGTGCTGATGGCGGGTAATGACCTTGTTGCAGCCGCAGTAGTAGCAGAGCTTGTGACAGAAAGGGATGTGCACGTAGAGCGACAGATTGCGCTCGGGATACTGGCCGGCAGCGCGGACAAAATCCGGATAGCCGAAGCTCTCGTTGAACTCCAGCGCAGTGGGATAAGAGGTGTATCGCGGGCCACTGTAGTTATATTTTTCGATCAGGGCCTGATCCCACACAATCTGTTCTGCTTGCACGCTCGCTTCCTCTCTTGTTGTTATTGTTGGCTCACCGACCTAACTGAAAATCCTTCAGCTGGGCCACATCCTTGAGGATCTGAGCCTCCAGCTCGGCCTCGTAGCCGCTTCGTTCGAGATCCATCTTCATCACTTCATTGCGCTTGAGGGCACGTCTGGCCTCATGAGTCGGCATATCTTTCACCTTCTCATACAGCCCGTACAGACCCGGGAACTCGGCAACGAATGCTCGCCCCCCCTTGATCTGCAACGCATCCAGCAGATTGGTCAGCCGAATGGCGCCTTCGGAGTAATCACACTGCCCCTCCTGCACCGCATGAGCAATGACCCGCACGCTATCCAGAATTCGTTCATTGCGAGCGGTAATCGCCTGCCACTGCATCGCTTGCTGTCGTCTCAGTCTGGCCAGCAGCATGCCTGCATAGATGGCCAATCCTGACAAAATCAGGCCGCCCAACAGGGCGGCCAGCATCCATCCACTCATCACTTTTTCTTCGGCTCAGGCTTGGGTTCCGGCTTGAAATCGACCTGGTTGAAACGGTCCCACAGCTCCTCTTCGGAAGCTGGTTTCTGCTCGTCGAACTCTGCGTCATCGCCATCATCAAACGGCAGCTCATCATCTTCATCATCGTCGTTGTCGATGATGCCCAGCTCATCCATCAGCTCCTGATAACGGTCGACACGCTGATCAACCCAGGCCTGCTCGGCCGCTTCCAGGGTTTCACCTGCATCAAGACGATCCAGCAGATCATTCAAGCGATCATCGTTTTCGATGGAAGCCAGCTCCTGCTCGGGGGTCATCACCAGCTTCTTCTCTTTCACCGCCTTGGGTGCTGCCGGCTTCTTCTGTTTGTCATCCACCACCAGAACTACCGGCTTGCGGGAACCGATACGCGGATCTTTGGACTGGCTGTTGCCAGACTTGTTCTTCGGCTGTTCAACTTGCTGACGAGAACCAGCCTTCAGGCCCTTTCGCTTGGCAGCCCGTTTACGCTCACGGCCTTCCTGAGCACTGACATCAGATTCTTTGCGCTTGCCAGTAGGCTTGCGAGTGGGTTGTTTGGCAGACATGAATGGCTAACTCCGAAAATAACTGGTTTGACCCGTACCCGGGATGATCTCACCCGGTGGGATACGATGCGAGGAACAGTAAGGCTGGAACAAGAGCAGGATCCCGCACCAATCCGGCCCAATCAGGCCACTGAACACCGCAGGATCGGTATCCTCTGGGCATGTTGCTGGTATTTTGACACAGAATGGCTAATCGGGTTAATGACCCAAAAGAAAAAAGGCAGCCGAAGCTGCCTTGATATGTTCATGCGTGCGCCATCCTGAATGGCAAAACAATCTGTTTCATCCTCTCCGTGACAACTTGTCGCCGCATCATATCGTTGTGTGGTCATCCTGACCTTATATTGGTCGTTCCTGAATGTGCGTGTGCCTGTTTGACCCGTCTCGACCGCATCCTGCCATTGTGCCGGGGAGTCTGCATCCCGCAACCCCATCCCGCTCCGGAGATGGTCACCATCCTGATCCTTCAATCCTTTGCCAGCTCATCCGAGCCCATGGCATCCCGCCACGCCAGCCATCCTCTGCTCACAACACCCTGTCGTGAAACCGCCACCCAATCCGTGGGTGAATCCATTAAGCCTACTGTACCAACTCTATAAAGCGGCTCAATCCACTCAAAACATTCTCAACATGTCGAAAAATATCAATATTTATATAATCTGTTGATAAATAATGATTATTTAATATTTTATGCAATTTTATGAGCCTTGGCCTGCCTTGAGAATGGGAGATCTCTTACAGAACGGGGGGATTAAACCGAGAATTATCTGAAAGCTATAAAAACAACGGGGAGCCCAGGCTCCCCGTTTCAACTCAAATCGACCGTATCGACTATATCAGTGCAGACCCGCCACATATTTGGAGAGGGCTTCGATATCCTGATCAGTCAGTTTCTTGGCAACGTCCCGCATCATGCCATTCGGATCGTTGTCACGCGTCCCGGCACGGAATGCGGTGAGCTGAGCCTTGATATAGGCAGGATGCTGGCCGGACAGGTTTGGATACTTCGCCTGTTCGACACCCGAGCCACGGGGACCATGGCAAGCCGTACAAGCTGCCAGACCGCGACTCATGTCACCACCCATATAGAGTGCCTTGCCCGCTTCGACCACGTCGTCAGGGACAGCGATAGGGGTAACCTTCAGGCTGGAGAAATAAGCCGCCAGGTCATCCATGTCCTGTTCCGACAAAGGTAACGCCATCGGCCCCATCACTGGCGCAACCCGGCCAATTTGACCAGAAGCGGCAGCCTTCAGTTCAACTAACTGCTTTTTGATATATGATGCGTGCTGACCAGCAATTTTGGGGTACATATCAACCAGGCTGTTTCCGTCCGGTCCATGACAAGCCGCACAAACGGCAGCCTTGGTCTGTCCCGCAGCGGCATCGCCCTTGGCTTGTGCCATCCCCGTTACGCCAACCATCAGAGCAAGAGTAATGACTAGGTTCTTCATGGCGTTCCAACTTTTCGTTATTAGGCTTCCAGATCCCATGCCGCTGAAGGCATGTTAAAATAAACGCGTTTAAGCGACGCTATTTTACACCATTTTACAAAAAAGTAACTCTATAACCCTCTATCTCCATGGGGAATTTACGTTGGATACACAAACTCTGAATTTCAATAAGGTGCATTTTGTGACCAGCGCACCCGACATCCGTCACCTGCCAAATGATGGGGGTGTCGAGATCGCGTTTGCCGGCCGTTCCAACGCCGGTAAGTCATCTGCATTGAACACCTTAACCAAACACAAGAACCTGGCGCGCACCAGTAAGACACCCGGTCGTACCCAGCTGATCAACCTGTTTGAGCTGGAACCGGGCAAGCGTCTGGTCGACTTGCCGGGTTATGGTTATGCGCAAGTTCCGCTGGAAATGAAGCTCAAGTGGCAAAAGTCACTGGCAGAGTATCTGCAGCGCCGTGAGTCATTGAAAGGTCTGGTGATCCTGATGGACATCCGCCACCCGCTCAAAGATACCGACATGAACATGCTGGAGTGGAGCTCGCACCGTCAGCTGCCCGTCATGCTACTGCTGACCAAGGCTGACAAACTGAGCCCCGGCCCGCGCAACAACCAGGTGATCAAGGTGCGCCAGGCCGTTGCCAACCTCGGTTCCCAGATCCAGGTCGAAGCGTTCTCCTCCCTCACCAATATAGGTGTGGAGAAGCTGGCGCAAACCCTGACCGAATGGTACGTCAGTGGTGACGATACCGACCTGCTGGACGCTGACGAACAGCAACCTGCCGAGGAGTAATCTACTCCTCGCTCTCCTTGCAATTGGCGGAGCACTCCTCCGCTGATTGAAAGGGTTTCAGATTGCCGCTTTCACCTGCCTCACGACAAACACTCTGCATTCGCCTCCCCTGCTATATCCATTACCGCTTACAGTTCATATAGATAGGCAGTTAATTCACACAAGAAATTAACCTCTAAAGACGTTGAGAGCGTTTTCAAATTCGTTCTTTCAAAACGAACCAGAATTACAAAAAAAGACAAAAATGAAATTTAATTACAAAACCTAACCGAAAGGGATAAAAATGAGGCCGGACGACAGTGATGCCATCCAGCCTGAAATAATAAGTTCAAAAAATTGGGAAGAAGCTGAATCTTGAGTACCAGACGACAGGTATTCCTCAAGAAGCAGCCTCATTCTATCAAATGCATCGCCAATTTAAAGCATTTACTCTAAATGATGCGCATAAAAAAACACCCCGACGAGAACCTCATCGGGGCAGCTATTCAGCCACATTCAATTACGTGAAATAAAAGGTCTGAAAGATAGAACATCTTACCTCTGTACCCTACGCAGACAACTGTACAGCAAAGCAGCAGAAAGTGAAAGTAATTTATGTAATTTAGTTTCACAACTTACGGATTAAGAAAAAACCTTTTACTTTCATGCAGATAAAAAAATCCCCAGTACGAATACCGGGGAGTTATAAAGGTGACTAGCTAGCACTTCCTCAACTATCTAGTTAGTCAGCGCCATTTCAAAGTAGTTCCGCTACAAAACAAAAAAACTTTGAAAAATCAGAGATAGATAGCACCATCTTCAGCAAACTCTTGTTCTTCAATGAGTTTTTCAGCCATGTCTTCAATATCAAAACGTACACTTTCGAAGGCTCTGACGATGTCATCCTCTCTCGTCAGCGCCAGACCTGTCATTCTCTCCAGCCGCCGCTGGCTGATGTAACAATCTATCAGCGCCCCCATCTGCTGGGCAGGAAAACGCACCCGCTGTTCGTCAGCCTGCCACTCCATCAGATCGGGAAACAGAATACCCTGGTTCATATCACCCCCAAGTTACGCTTCAACTCTCTCAATACCTGTTTAGTCCCGGGACGAATTCCGCGCCACACGGTAAACGCTTCGGCGGCCTGTTCCACCAGCATGCCAAGTCCATCCATGGTTTGACGGGCCCCATGCTGTTTGGCCCAACTGATAAAGGCCGTATCCGAGGCGCCATACATCATGTCGTAGATGGCAATATCAGTGTGGATCAGGGCGGGAGTCAACGGCGGCAGCTCCCCTTGCAGGCTGGCGGAGGTAGAGTTGATGACGAGATCGAATGGCCCTGCCAACTGCTCATAGGTCTGGGCAGTCACAGGCCCCAGATCGCAGAATTCGGCAGCCAACTGTTGCGCTTTTGTGTGGGTGCGGTTGGCGATCACCAGCTCGCTCGGCAACTCAGCCAGCAGCGGCGCCAATACACCACGAGCCGCGCCACCGGCACCCAGCAGCAGGATCCGACTATCCGCCAGCGTCACACCATGGGACTTGAGATCGGCGACCAATCCAGCGCCATCGGTATTATCCCCCAGCAACACGCCATCATCGGTCAGCTTGATGGTATTGACCGCGCCCGCCCGCTTGGCCCTCGGGCTCAAGCGATCGACCAAAGTGAATGCTTGCTCCTTGAAGGGAACGGTGACATTGCACCCCTTGCCCCCTTGGGCAAAGAAAGCACGCAGAGTTTGGGCAAACTCGTCGACGGCGGGTTCAGCCAGCCCATACTCCAGCTCTTGCTGGGTTTGTCTGGCAAACAGGGTGTGAATGAAGGGGGACTTGCTGTGGCGCACCGGGTGGCCAAAAACCAGATAACGATCCATCAAAGAGTTCCATCAGAGGGCAATATTCCGATTTAACGGGTTTTCGCACTCGGGAACAAGCCGAATATCGGCCAGCAAAAAGGGGCCATCAAGGCCCCTCGGGTCACAGCCACTCTCGCGGCGTGAGATAGTCGGTGTAGAGCAAGGCTTCAGGAGTGCCCGCCTGTGGCTGCCAGTCATACTCCCAACGTGCCAGCGGTGGCATCGACATCAGGATCGATTCGGTACGTCCGCCGGTCTGCAGCCCGAACAGGGTGCCCCGGTCATACACCAGATTGAACTCCACATAACGGCCGCGACGATAGAGCTGGAACTCCCGCTCCCGCTCGCCATAGGGTAGAACCTTGCGTCGTTCGATGATCGGTAGGTAAGCATCGAGATATCCCCGACCTACCGCCTGCATAAAGGCAAAGCAGTCGGCAAAAGGCCAGCGATTAAGATCGTCGAAGAAGAGACCGCCCACCCCTCGCGTCTCGTTGCGGTGCTTGAGGAAGAAGTAACGATCGCACCAGGATTTGAACTCGGGGTAGATCTCATCACCAAAGGGCCGGCAGAGATCACGGGAGACCTGATGCCAATGCTGGACATCCTCGGCAAACGGGTAGAAGGGCGTCAAATCGAAGCCACCGCCAAACCACCAAATGGGATCTTCGCCTTCCTTCTCGGCAATGAAGAAACGGACATTGGCGTGGCTGGTCGGCACATAGGGGTTGTGCGGATGGATCACCAGCGACACGCCCATCGCCTCGAACTTGCGACCGGCCAACTCGGGCCGATGGGCTGTAGCAGAGGCAGGCATGGCATCGCCATAGACATGGGAGAAGTTGACGCCCCCCTGCTCGATCACCGCGCCGTGGCGCAGCACACGGGTGCGACCACCGCCACCGCCTTCACGGCTCCAGGCATCTTCCACAAAGTGTCCACTGCCATCGGCCTGCTCCAGACCCCGGCAGATCTCGTCCTGCAACTGCAACAGGAAGGCCTTGACCTGGGCCACATCCGGTTTGCTCATCTTGTCTCCAGTCAGGCAGGATCGTGAACGCCCTGTCCATTTTTATAGTTAAATCAATCCAATGAGCTCACCGCTCAGCGGATTGATAGCAAATCATGACGTATCCGCCTGCTCAGGAGGGGCGAATAATGGCGCCGGTTCGGGCGTCCTTGATCTCGGATGGGTTAGCTTGACCACCCACTTCACCGGGCAGGATATAGGCTAACTTGCTTGCCAGCCGCTCACCAATATCGGCCACCCGACGGGCAGGCTCCTCACCGGTCAGGTTGGCGCTGGTAGAGACCAGCGGCTTGCCAAAGGCGCGACACAACGCCTGCACCTGAGGATGAGCCGTCACGCGTACCGCGAGGGTCTCGAACTGCCCGGTCAGCCAGGCCGGCGTCGTTGCACGGGCAGGCATGATCCAGGTATAGGGGCCGGGCCAGCTGGCTTCAACCCGAGCCAGTTGTTCACCACTAAGTTGGCTCAGATCGATGTAATCCTGCAATTGCTCTACGTCGGCAGCAATCAGGATCAACCCCTTCTCAACCGGACGCTGCTTGATGGCCAGCAGTCGCTGAACCGCCACTTCGGAGTCGGGATCACATCCCAGACCAAACACTGCCTCGGTCGCATAAGCGATCACTCCTTCCTGCTGGAGGGCAGCAACCGCCTGTTCAAATTCATTTGGCATAGGAAAAATGCGGCAGCCTGGCTGCCGCCTCGTCACTTAGTAGCAAGTTGAATCCGTATGGCGGCGACCATGGCAAAGTGACGTTTTGCTGTTGCACAGGAAAATACGACACATCCGGATCGCCACCCGTTCACTTACTTGAGTTGAGCCTGCAGGGCGGCATCCTTGGCCATCACCTCTTCGGCATTCTTCTGGCGTTCGGCCCGAACCTTGGCCGCCAGTTCATCATCGGCTACTGCCAGCATCTGGGCTGCCAGATAACCTGCGTTCTTGGCACCGGCTTTGCCGATCGCCACGGTCGCTACCGGTACACCACCCGGCATCTGCACGGTGGAGAGCAACGCATCCAGCCCCTTGAGCGGGCCACCATCGATGGGCACCCCGATCACGGGACGAGTCGTGATGCCAGCTACGGCACCCGCCAGATGCGCCGCCAGACCGGCAGCACAGATAAAGACCTTGCAGCCACGGGCCTCGGCATCGGTCACATACTGATGGGTCGCAGCCGGCGTGCGGTGCGCGGAGGTGACTTTGACTTCCACTGCGATATCAAATGACTTGAGCACCTCGAGGGTAGTCTGCATCACGGGGAAATCAGAATCAGAGCCCATCAATACGGCAACAAAGGGTTTATTCATGGTGGGAATTTCCTTACTCCAAGTGGGGGGTTGAAGTTCACCGAAAACGTTTCAATCCGGTTGCGGCGGCGGGATTATACCTGCTCACTTTGGTGGCCGCATTTCTTTTGCGGACAGACCCAACGCAGAGTTCCCCTCACTTTTTTCTCTACCATGATGCCCCAACCACACGCGGGACAAGGCATGGGGATCGGCTTGTCGTTCACCACATATTTGCAGTGTGGATAGCCATCACAGGAGTAAAACTGCTTGCCGTAGCGGGAGGTCCGGCTCACCAGATGACCCTTGCCGCACTCGGGGCAGAGGATCTGGGTATCGTCACTCTCCTGCAGGGATTCGATGTGCTGACAGGCCGGATACTGGGTACAACCGACAAACAGACCATAACGCCCCTTCTTGATCGCCAGCGGCTCTCCGCAATCGGGACAGGCAGAGCCTTCGAGCACCTTTTCGATGTCGCGGCCGGATGGCGTCAGGGAGCGTATGTAATCACAGGCAGGATAGGCAGAACAGCCGAGAAAGGGGCCATGTTTGCCCTGGCGGATCACCAGCTCGGCCCCGCACTGCGGGCACGGCTCGCGCTCGAAGGCATGTTCGTGGGCTGAAAAGAGGTGATGATCGATTTTTGACATGGGCCGCGCCTTGAAATCCAGATGGCCTGAATTCTACCAGCGCGGCACCGGACTGTCAGTGAATGACGCCGTCTGACTCATCAAACACCAGCTCTTCCATCTGCTGGTAGGCATTTTCACTGCCCGGTACGTTGAACAGCACCATCATGACGACCCACTTCAGGTCATCCAGCTCGATATCCGGCTTGTCCAGCTCGAGCAGGCGCTCGATACAAATCTCGCGGGTTTCGGCATTCAACACCTGGGCCTGTTCCAGAAAGAGCAGGAAGCCGCGGCACTCGGTGCTGAGGCGCGCCAGCTCTTGCGGAGCATAGATACGCATCGAGCCTTGCGCGCTGGCGGTAACATAGACCTCCCGCTCGCTATCGTGCAGATTGGCCAGCCGCTCCAGCCAGTCGAGCGCCTTGTCGATCTCTTCTTTATCGAAACCGGCCCGGCTCAACTCGTCGGTGAGCTCATCCTGCTCGACCATCACATCTGCATCGCTGTGGATGTAGGTCTCGAAAAGGTACATCAATACATCAAACATGATTCGCCCTCCTCGCTCTGACGTATCCACCGGCTACCGCCATCACTGCACCGGCTAGCTCCAGCTCTACCAACCTGCCCAATACCACTTCGACAGGAAGCTGGGCCCGCTCGGCAACGGTATCCACGCTCGTGGTCTCATAATCTACGTTATCCAACAAATCGGCATAAGGCAATTCGCTATTATGCGGTTGCTCAGATGGTATGACCAACGGATCTGGCCGTGCGACCCACTCTGGCAGCTCTTCCACTATATCGGCAGCACTCAGCACAAGTTTGGCCCCCTGCTGAATTAATCTGTTGCACCCTATCGCCTGGGCATTTTGCGGGGCGCCGGGTACCGCAAACACTTCGCGCCCCTGTTCAAGCGCATAGCGAGCGGTGATCAGCGAACCGCTCTGCTCGGTCGCCTCCACCACCAGAGTTCCCAGCGACAGACCACTGATAATACGGTTGCGACGAGGAAAATGTTCAGCCAGCGGTCCTTTATCCGGCGCCAGCTCGGAGATAAGCAAACCACCGCTCTCCAGAATCTGGCCTGCCAGCCCCTGGTGGCGTTTGGGGTAGAGGCAATCCAGCCCGGAACCCAACACGGCAAGGGTGATACCGCCACCAGCCAGCGCTTGCTGATGGCAGACACCATCGATACCGAGCGCAAGGCCCGAGGTGATGGCCAGCCCGCATCCAACCAGCTCGCTACAAAGGCGGGAGGCATTATCTTTGCCTGCATAGGTAGGATGGCGTGTCCCCACCATTGCCAGCTGGGGTAGCGACAGCGCAGCAAGATCGCCACGACAGTAGAGCAACAGGGGTGCCGCGGGAATTTCCCGCAACAAGGGTGGATAAATCGGGTGATCTTGCGGAATAAGGAGATTGTCAGGCAAAGCGGCCCAAGCCAGGCTCTGCTCAACCACCGGCGAGGGCCAGCGCAGTTGTTTGATCTGCTCTGACGACAACCCCATACCATGCAGCTGCGCTTCATCGCTCTGGAACAGGGTCTCAATACTTCCCCCGGCCCGTTCCAGCAGACGTGCAGCGGTCACCGGACCGATACCGGTGACCGCATCGAGAGTTAGCCAGAGCGCCAGACGTGCGTCGGGGTAATTCACGTCAGAAGTGAGTGACCTGATAGCCCGCACTCACCATGTCGTTACTCTGCATGATGAGACCGTAACTCAGCTTGTCATACACCTTGAACAACATGACACGAGCAATCGCTTCAGAGGGCAGTGATGCCTTCTTGTTGCTGCTGTAAAACACTCGGTTAAAAACCGACGAGAGCTCCTTGTATTGTACATCGCCATTCTTGGTGACCAGAGCAGCACCGGGCCGTCTGACATCCAGTACATCCCCGGCGACCAGTTGATCGCGACCACCCCGGTTGATCAGCACCACATCAAACTTGCCACCGCCCCGGGTCTTGTTCGGCAAATCGATGATATAGCCCGGCGTGATGGCAGGTGCCGCTTTCGGTGTGAAGACGGCGGGCATGTTTTCCTGAGCCGGCAGCGGCATCACCTTGTCGCCCTGCAGCACTTCGCGCTGGTTATGAGTCAGAGTCACCTCAGTCCGATCGCCATCAAGACGCGCCACGGCCCGCACCACACCGGCAAAGATCGCCTCCTGTCCCAGCAGTTCACCGGTTTCGCGATCCTTGTAGACCACTCCGGGGTGATAAATGCCATAGACCTGCCCCGGTGTCAGGGAGCCCTGTACATAGAGGGTGTCCCCCTCCAGCATGCCGATATGTTTCTGATCCGACCCCAGCAGATAGGGCAAGGTTTTCTGCTGCAGGCTGTCTGCCAGAATATGGTCAGTTTGCAGAAAGGGGCCGATCTCGCTGATAGGCAGGGTCGGAATGGGGTTGGCTTTGTTCTCGTAACGGGTTTTCGGGCCGAGACGGATGACTTGCTTGCCACCCTGCATCGCCTTGCCGAGCCGGGGTTCACCATTGACCCAGCTCAGATGCAGTACATCACCGGGGTAGATCCAGTGAGGATTGGCTATCTGCGGATTGATGTTCCAGAGACGAGGCCAGAGCCAGGGTTCGGAAAGATACTTGCCGGAGATATCCCACAGGGTGTCGCCTTTTTGCACTACATAGCTTTCGGGGTAACCCGCTTTCAGCCTCAGCTGATCGGCCAGTGCTGCCTGACTCACGGTCACCAGCAGGCAGGCGAGGATGGTTTGCTTCAGATACATAACACTCCCTGTTACTTCTGTACGCAAAGTGTTGCTGTTTTTTGTCGGCGTAAATGACTAGAATTACGCCAATATTGACTGCATTTATACGAAACTAAAGAAAAAACTATGGCCATTCTAGATGTATTGCGTTTTCCCGATGAGCGCCTGCGCACCGTTGCAGCCCCTGTCGAGACCTTTACACCCGAGTTACAACAGATTGTAGATGATATGTTCGAAACCATGTACGCGGAGGAAGGCATTGGCCTGGCCGCGACTCAGGTCGACATTCACCAGCGCATCATAGTGATCGATGTCTCTGAAAACCGTGAAGATCCTCTGGTATTGATCAACCCGGAGGTCATCGAGCAGTGCGGCAGCACCGGCATTGAAGAGGGTTGCCTCTCCGTGCCCGGCAGCCGTGCTCTGGTGCCTCGCGCTGAACAGATCAAAATCCGCGCCCTGGATCGCAACGGCAAGCCATTCGAGCTGGAAGCGGACGATCTGCTCGCCATCTGCATCCAGCATGAGATGGATCATCTGGTCGGCAAGCTGTTTGTGGATTATTTGTCCCCGCTCAAGCGCCAGCGCATTCGCCAGAAGCTGGAAAAGATGGCCCGTGAAGATCGCAAAGTCCTCTGAGGATCTGCCCCATTGAATAAGCTGAAACTGATTTTTGCCGGTACTCCCGACTTCGCCGCCCGTCACCTGGCGGCGTTGTTGTCTTCCGACCACGAGGTCGTTGCCGTTTATACCCAGCCTGACAAGCCTGCTGGCCGTGGCCAGAAGCTCACCGCCAGCCCGGTCAAAGAGCTGGCACAGGCCCACAACCTGCCGGTTTACCAACCTGCCTCTCTGCGCAAGGAAGAGGCGCAAGCCGAACTGGCCGCCCTTGGCGCCGACCTGATGGTGGTGGTTGCCTACGGCCTGATCCTGCCCAAGGTGGTGCTCGATACCCCGCGGCTGGGCTGCATCAACGTCCATGGCTCCCTGCTGCCGCGCTGGCGCGGTGCCGCACCGATCCAGCGCTCCATTTGGGCGGGCGATGCCGAAACCGGCGTCACCATCATGCAGATGGATGTGGGACTGGATACCGGCGCCATGATCCGCAAGGTAAGCTGCCCCATCGCCGCCGACGAGACCTCTGCCAGCCTCTATGACAAGCTGGCCGAGCTGGGCCCGCAGGCACTGATCGACACCATCAATGCCATGGCCGCCGGTGAAACCGCTGCCGAGGCGCAAGATGATGCGCTGGCCAACTACGCCGAAAAGCTCTCCAAGGAAGAGGCCCGCATCGACTGGTCGATGGAGGCTGTTGCCATCGAACGCTGCATCCGCTCGTTCAACCCCTGGCCCATCAGCTGGTTTGAAGTGGCTGACCAGACCGTCAAGGTATGGCAAGCCGCCGTCATTGACAGCGACCACGGCCAACCCGCCGGCACCCTGCTCAAGGCCGACAAGCAGGGGATCGATATCGCTACCGGCAAAGGGGTACTGCGCCTGCTGACCCTGCAACCGCCCGGCAAGAAGGCGATGTCCGTTTCGGATCTGCTCAACTCTCGCCGCGACTGGTTTGAACCCGGCACGCAATTGAATTGAACTGGATTGAATTGACACAAGCGGGGCCCAGGCCCCGACTTGCGCATCTAAGGTAACTCTATGAAAACACGTGCACAGGCCGCTCTCGTTATTCAACAGGTGCTGGATCAGGGTCAATCCCTCTCCGCTGTTCTGCCTGCTGCCCAGGAGAAGGTTGCACCTCGCGATCGCGCTCTCCTGCAAGAACTCTGCTACGGCACCCTGCGCTGGCTGCCCCGCCTCGATGCGGCAGTCAACGAGATGATGGACAAGCCGCTCAAAAACAAGAGCCGCATTTTCCACTACCTCATCCTGGTCGGTCTCTATCAGCTCATCTACACCCGCATTCCGGCTCACGCCGCGGTGGCCGAGACCGTCAACGCCGTCAAACTGCTCAAGGGCACCTCCCTGCGTGGCCTCATCAACGGCGTGCTGCGCAACTTCCAGCGCAGCGCCGAAGTCATTCTGCTGCGTATTGACCGTGTTCCCAGCATTCGCCTCGGTCATCCGGAGTGGCTCACCAAGCGCCTGCGTCAGGCCTATCACGATGAGTGGGAATTCATCATGGAGGCGAACAACCAGCGCCCCCCCATGTGGATCCGCAACAACAGCCAGCGCCAGAGCCGCGATGCCATGCTGGCTCGCATGGCCGAAGCCGGCATCAATGCCGTGGCCGGTGAAGAGGGCGAGGATTGCATCCTGCTGGAGCGTCCTTGCGATGTGACCAAGCTGCCCGGCTTTGAAGTGGGTGACTGCTCGGTACAGGATGGCGCAGCACAACAGGCAGCGGCACTGCTCGACCCGCAACCGGGTGAGTGGGTACTCGATGCCTGCGCGGCACCCGGCGGCAAGACCGCCCACCTGCTGGAACGTCAGCCCAAGCTGGCTGGCGTGGTTGCCGTCGATGCCGACGAAAACCGCCTCAAGCGGGTGCAGGAGAACCTGGATCGCATCGGCCTGACCGCCAAGGTGATCCACGGCGATGCGGCGGCACCGGAACAGTGGTGGCCGGAGGGTCAGTTCGACCGCATCCTGCTGGATGCTCCCTGCTCCGCCACCGGTGTCATCCGCCGCCACCCAGACATCAAGTGGTTGCGCCGGGATCAGGACATCCGCGAGCTGGCCGAGCTGCAGCGCCGTATTCTGAACGCTCTCTGGGGCAAGCTGAAAAGCGGCGGCACCCTGCTCTACGCCACCTGCTCCGTCCTGCCGGAAGAGAACCGCGACCAGATCCGCGCCTTCCTTGCCGCGACCAAAGATGCCAAATTGGTACCGTTGCACGAACAGGACACCCCGGACTGTCCGGGTCGCCAGTTCCTGCCGGGTGAAGCCGAGATGGATGGCTTCTACTACGCCAAACTGGTCAAGCTCTGAGCCGGGCATGACAAACCTCATTCGGGAGAGCCGCCAGCTCCGTTCTGGCGCTCCCCTTTACAGCCTCAACGTGAGTAGACGTTCCCTATGAAAATCATCATTTTGGGAGCCGGCCAGGTCGGCGGCACTCTGGCCGAGAACCTGGCCGGGGAGAACAACGACATCACCATCGTCGATACCGACAGTGAGCGCCTGCGCGAACTGCAGGACAAGTTTGACCTGCGGGTGGTCAACGGCCATGGCGCTCACCCCAAGGTGCTGCGCG
Organism: Aeromonas sp. s13; assembly: GCF_040907905.1. Classification (NCBI taxonomy): domain Bacteria; kingdom Pseudomonadati; phylum Pseudomonadota; class Gammaproteobacteria; order Aeromonadales; family Aeromonadaceae; genus Aeromonas; species Aeromonas sp. s13. Next base: position 44,561 of record NZ_JBFOCS010000082.1, read on the forward strand.
AAGCGGGTGCTCAGGATGCCGACATGCTGGTCGCCGTCACCAACAGTGACGAGACCAACATGATCGCCTGTCAGGTGGCCTACTCCCTGTTCAACACCCCGAACAAGGTGGCACGGATCCGCTCGCCGGCCTATCTGACCGAGCGAGATCGCCTGTTCCTGCCGGAATCGGTGCCGGTGGATCACCTGATCGCGCCGGAGCAGCTGGTGACCGACTATGTGCGTCGCCTGATCGAATACCCGGGCGCCCTGCAGGTGGTTGATTTTGCAGGTGGCCGCGTTGGTCTGGTGGCGGTCAAGGCCTACTACGGTGGCCCGCTGGTGGGCAACGCCCTCTCCACCCTGCGTGAGCACATGCCCAACATCGAAACTCGCGTAGCGGCCATCTTCCGTCAGGGCCGCCCGATCCGTCCGCAAGGCACCACCATCATCGAAGCGGATGACGAGGTCTTCTTCGTCGCCGCCGCGGGCCATATCCGGGCCGTGATGTCGGAGCTGCAGCGCCTCGAGAGCCCCTACCGCCGCATCATGATTGTCGGTGGTGGCAATATTGGCGCCGGTCTCGCCCGCCAGCTGGAGAAGCGCTACAGCGTCAAGCTCATCGAGCGCAACCAGAAGCGGGCGGAGCAGCTCTCCGAACTACTGGAAAACACCATCGTCTTCTGCGGCGATGCGGCGGATCAGGAGTTGCTGGCCGAGGAACACATCGACCAGATCGATGTCTTCATCGCCGTGACCAACGAGGATGAGGCCAACATCATGTCGGCACTGCTCGCCAAGAAGATGGGCGCCAAGAAGACCATGGTGCTGATCCAGCGCGGCGCCTACGTCGATCTGGTGCAGGGTGGCTCCATCGATATCGCCATCTCGCCGCAGCAGGCCACCATTTCGGCGCTGTTGACCCACGTGCGCCGGGCCGATATCGCTAACGTCTACAGCCTGCGCCGCGGCGCGGCCGAGGCGATCGAGGCGATCGCCCATGGTGACGAGAACACCTCCAAGGTGGTCGGCAAGACGGTGGGCGAGCTCAAGCTTCCGCCGGGCACCACCATCGGTGCAGTAGTACGCGGAGATGAGGTGCTGATCGCCCACGATCGCACCAAGATCCAGCAGGATGACCACGTGGTCATGTTCCTGGTGGACAAGAAGTACATCCCGGAAGTGGAGCGGCTATTCCAGCCAAGCCCCTTCTTCCTGTAACGTCTTCATGCACACAGGCTGTCAAACCAGACCCGGCTCAGCTCCCCCAAGGGGATGGTCCGGGTCTTTTGTTAATCAACGACCAGGTTATCGAACATGATCAAGCTGCGTCCCATTATCTTCACCCTCGGGCTGGTGCTCTCCAAGCTGGCGCTCTTCATGTGGCTGCCCACCTTGCTGGCACTGCTCACCGGGTCAGAGGGATTTGTCGAGTTTCTCAAGTCCGTGCTGATCACCCACGGCGCCGCCCTGCTCTGCCTCCACTACGGCCGCAAAGCGGAGTTTCATCTGGGGGTGCGGGAGATGTTCCTGCTCACCACCTCGGTCTGGGTGGTGGCCTGCGCCTTCGGCGCCCTGCCGTTTGTTTTCATCACCCACATCAACTTCACCGACGCCTACTTCGAGACCATGTCGGGGGTAACCACCACGGGCTCTACCGTGCTCTCCGGCCTCGACAACATGGCCCACAGCATCCTGTTGTGGCGTTCCATCCTGCAGTGGCTGGGCGGGGTCGGCTTTATCGTGATGGCGGTAGCCGTGCTGCCCTACCTCAACGTCGGCGGCATGAAGCTGTTCCAGACCGAGAGCTCGGACTGGTCGGACAAAAGCGCCCCGCGTGCCAAGACAGTCGCCAACAACATCGTCGTGGTCTATCTGGTGCTCTCCATGCTCTGCTTCATGGCCTACTGGGCCAGCGGCATGAACATGTTCGAGGCGATCAACCACGCCATGACCACTCTCAGTACCGGCGGTTACTCCACCTCCGATCAATCCATGTCCCACTTCTCCAACTCGGCACACTGGATTGGCACCCTGTTCATGTTCCTCGGCGGTCTGCCCTTCCTGCTCTATGTGCAGAGCCTCAACCACAGGGACAACAGCCTGTTCAAGGATGCCCAGGTGCGCGGCTTCTTCTGGCTGGTGGTCTGGGTCACCGTCATCATGACCTTCTATCTGTGGGAGAGAGACCTGTTCGGCTTCTGGGATGCCCTGCGCATCAGCTGCTTCAACATCGTCTCGGTGCTCACCACCACCGGCTACGGCCTTGGTGACTTTGGCACCTGGGGGCCGCTCGCCAGCATCGTCTTCATCGTGCTGCTGGCGCTGGGGGCCTGCTCAGGCTCCACTGCGGGCGGCCTCAAGATCTTCCGGGTACAGGTGGCGTTTGCCCTGTTCAGAAAGCAGATGCGCCAGCTGATGCACCCTTCTGCCGTCTTCCCCCAGAAGTACAACGGCCGGACGGTCAATGACGCCATCATCCGCTCGATGATCTCCTTCGTGCTGGCCTACTTCGCCATCATTCTGGTGATAGCTGCACTTTTGGGCGCCATCGGGCTTGATCCCCTGACGGCCATATCCAGCTCCATCACCGCTGTCGCCAACGTCGGCCCGGGCATGGGCCCGGTGGTCGGCCCCAGCACCAACTTTGCCAGCCTGCCGGAATCGGCCAAATGGCTGCTGTCATTCGGCATGCTGCTGGGACGACTGGAGATCCTGACGGTCGCCGTGCTCTTCTTCCCCTCCTTCTGGCGCCAGTAATCCCTTACTGCAAGCCAGCAAAAAGCCGCAGCGTTCACCCGCTGCGGCTTTTTTATCTCACCCATCCCCACGACCTTCGCTCAACGCTCATCAGCCCACTCATCATCCATTGCTGATGGCCTGAACGAGCTCATGAGGATGGCCAGAGCGGATCACAGGCATAAAAAAACGGACCCAAACCAGAGGTTTGGGTCCGTTTATCAGTGAACCGTCAGCGGCCACGAAGGCTGCCGAGGCTCAGCACATGGCATTAACCACGGCCAGAGCGCTTGCGATCCAGCTCGGTCAGCAATTTCTTGCGGATACGGATGTTCTTCGGAGTCACTTCTACCAGTTCATCGTTGTCGATGAACTCGAGAGCCTGTTCCAGAGTCATGCGGATCGGCGGAGTCAGAACCTGAGCTTCGTCGGTACCGGAGGCACGCATGTTGGTCAGCTGTTTGCCTTTCAGGCAGTTAACAGTCAGGTCGTTGGAACGGGAGTGAATACCGATCACCTGGCCTTCGTACACCTCGGTCGCGTGACCGATGAACAGACGACCGCGGTCTTGCAGACCGAACAGGGCGTAAGTCAGTGCCTTACCGGTAGCGTTGGAGATCAGCACGCCGTTCTGACGCTCACCGATGCTGCCACCCTTGTGCGGACCATAGTGGTCGAAGGTGTGGTAGAGCAGACCGGTACCTGAGGTCATGGTCATGAACTCGGTCTGGAAGCCGATCAGACCACGGCTCGGGATCATGAAGTCCAAGCGGACACGCCCCTTGCCATCCGGGGTCATGTTGGTCATTTCGCCCTTACGCAGACCCAGCTGCTCCATCACGGAACCCTGGTGCGCTTCTTCAACGTCCACAGTTACGGTTTCGAACGGTTCTTGCAGTTCGCCGTCAACGGTACGCAGGATTACTTCCGGACGGGATACCGCCAGCTCATAACCTTCGCGACGCATGTTTTCGATCAGGATGGAGAGGTGCAGTTCACCACGACCGGATACACGGAACTTGTCCGGATCATCAGTCTCTTCCACACGCAGAGCCACGTTGTGGACCAGCTCCTGGTTCAGACGCTCCAGAATGTTACGGGAGGTCACGAACTTGCCCTCTTTACCGGCGAACGGTGAGGTGTTGACCTGGAAGGTCATGTTCACGGTCGGCTCGTCAACGGAGAGCGGCGGCAGGGCTTCAACGGCACCGTTGTCACAGATGGTGTCGGAGATTTTCAGCTCGCCCAGACCGGTGATAGCGATGATGTCACCCGCTTGCGCGTCGGTAACTTCAGTACGGGACAGACCCAGGTAACCCAGCACCTGACCGACTTTACCGTTACGGGTCTTGCCGTCAGCACCAACGATGGTGACTTGCTGGTTGGTCTTGACGCGACCACGGGTGATACGGCCGATACCGATAACGCCCACGTAGGAGTTGTAGTCCAGCTGGGAGATCTGCATCTGGAAACCACCTTCGGCATCAGCCTTCGGCGCTTCAACGTTGTCAACGATGGCCTGGAACAGCGGCTCCATGTTCTCGGACTCGACGTCCTGATCCATGGTGGCCCAACCGTTCAGTGCAGAGGCGTAAACAACTTTGAAATCCAGCTGTTCGTCAGTCGCGCCCAGGTTGTCGAACAGGTCGAATACCTGATCCATTACCCAGTCAGGACGAGCACCCGGACGGTCAACCTTGTTGATGACCACGATCGGTTTCAGACCCTGAGCGAACGCTTTCTGGGTCACGAAACGGGTTTGCGGCATCGGGCCGTCTACGGCGTCAACCAACAGCAGCACGGAGTCAACCATGGACAGTACGCGCTCTACTTCACCACCGAAGTCGGCGTGACCCGGGGTATCAACGATGTTGATGCGGTAGTCATTCCAGCGGATCGCAGTGTTCTTGGCGAGAATGGTGATGCCACGTTCCCGTTCCAGATCATTGGAGTCCATGATCCGTTCCTGGCCTTCCGTGGAGCGGTCCAGGGTGCCGGACTGCTGCAGCAGCTTATCAACCAGAGTCGTTTTGCCGTGGTCAACGTGCGCAATAATCGCAATATTGCGTAAATTCTCTAACATTCTCGCCTCAATCACCGGGTAAAATTGGGCGCTAATTGTACTCTTGCCTTTGTGATCTGCCTAGCAGAATTGCAGTACATTCGCGCATAACAACAGATCTGGATCATAGACCTCTCTGACAAACCCTGCTTAGATGGGCGGTGACCGTATTTCGCGCACCATTACAGTGCACCAAAACGATCCACCATCGCACTAAATTGATGCAACGCGAGTCGAGATCGCCTGATTTTGGGGAGCCTCTTCAGCGAGATTGCCCTGAAATCAAGCTGTCACAAACTTGGCACGATACTGGCTTATGTGAATACGACGACGCATTCACCCAGAGAGTTTTAACACCGGAGGTTACTTAGCATGTCAGCCCAGAACGTTTTGGCCCTGATCCAGGAACACGAAGTCAAGTTTGTTGATCTGCGCTTTACCGACACCAAGGGTAAAGAGCAGCATGTATCCATCCCTGCTCACCAGGTTGATGAAGATTTCTTCGAAGACGGCAAGATGTTCGATGGTTCCTCCATCGGCGGCTGGAAGGGCATCAACGAATCCGACATGGTGCTGATGCCGGACGCAGCCTCCGCCAAGCTGGACCCGTTCACCGAAGAGACCACCCTGAACATCGTTTGTGACGTGCTGGAGCCTGCCACCATGCAGGGCTACGATCGCGATCCGCGCTCCATCGCCAAACGTGCAGAAGATTTCCTGAAGTCCAGCGGCATCGCTGACACCGTGCTGTTCGGGCCGGAGCCGGAATTCTTCATGTTCGACAACATTACTTTCTCCAACACCATGGGCCACAGCTTCGTGAAAATCGAATCTGAAGAAGCCGCATGGAACTCCGGCACTGCCTATGAGCATGGCAACAAGGGTCACCGTCCGTTCGTGAAAGGCGGTTACTTCCCGGTTGCACCGGTCGACTCTTCCCAGGATATCCGCGCCGCCATGTGTCTGGTGCTGGAAGAGATGGGCCAGGTCGTTGAAGCTCACCACCACGAAGTGGCCACTGCCGGTCAGAACGAGATCGCTACCCGCTTCAACACTCTTACGCTGAAAGCTGACGAAGTACAGGTACTGAAGTACGTGATCCACAACGTGGCTCACGCCTACAACAAGACCGTCACCTTCATGCCGAAACCCATGTTCGGTGACAACGGCTCCGGCATGCACTGCCACCAGTCCCTGGCCAAGAACGGCGTCAACCTGTTCGCTGGCGACCTGTATGGCGGTCTGTCCGAGATGGCTCTGCACTACATCGGCGGTATCATCAAGCACGCCAAGGCCATCAACGCCTTCGCCAACCCGACCACCAACTCCTACAAGCGTCTGGTTCCGGGTTATGAAGCACCGGTCATGCTGGCCTACTCTGCCCGCAACCGCTCTGCCTCCATCCGTATCCCGGTGGTACCGAGCCCGAAAGCCCGTCGTATCGAAGTGCGCTTCCCGGATCCGGCTGCCAACCCGTACCTGGCCTTCGCTGCCCAGCTGATGGCCGGTCTGGACGGTATCATCAACAAGATCCATCCGGGCGATGCCATGGACAAGAACTTGTACGACCTGCCGCCGGAAGAAGCCGCAGAAGTGCCGACCGTTGCCGGTTCTCTGGACGAAGCCCTGGCCGCTCTGGATGCTGACCGCGAGTTCCTGACCCGCGGCGGCGTGTTCAGCGATGACTTCATCAACTCCTATCTGGAACTGAAACAGCAGGATGTTGACCGTGTGCGCATGACCCCGCACCCGCTGGAGTTCGAACTGTACTACTCCGTCTAAGTCTCAGCAGACTGGCCGTTTAAATCTGGTCAGCTTGCTTAATCGTGACAAAACCCGCCATCTGGCGGGTTTTTTCTCTGATAGGATTAAGCAAAATACCGTCAAGGAGAGATGGATGAACAACAAGCATGGCATAGGGGTGCTCGGCCTCCTGTTGCTGACCTCGTTCGCTGCGGACGCGGCCAAGGTCTACTCCTGGGTCGATGGCAATGGCATCACCCACTACTCGGATGCGCCACCACCCGGCAAAAACGCCAAAGAGGTCGATCTGCGGGTCGCCCCGCTGCTGGGCAGCAGCGCGCCCAGATCGGTGCAGGTGGATAACTTCAACAGCCTGACCGGCGCCGATGCCAAGAAAGAGAAAGAGGCAGCCAAGCTGACCATCGAACTGCTCTCCCCGGAACAGGGCAGCACCCTGCGCGACAACACAGGCAACATCGTCTTTCAGGGCACCATCAGCCCCAAACCTCCAACCCAGTATGATGTGCGCCTGACCCTTGATGGCAAAGCCGCCCCCATCGTCAGCAACAGTCTCTCTGTCCGCGTCGAAAACGTCGATCGCGGCGCCCACGAGGCTCAGCTCGAGCTGCTCGCCAAAGACGGTACGATCCTTGCTAAATCCAGTGCAGTCACCTTTTACCTGCATAGAGCGAGCGTGACGCCGGCTCCCAAACCCACCCCCAAAGCCGACTAGGGGTGATATAGCGCACCGATGCGGGTAAACTTAATGCACCATATCGGTGCATTGCAGGTGCACAGCACCGTTTTAGGGAGAAACCTGTGCCAACCCGCTCGGACAATGCCAAAACACTCTTGGATAATTTGCTGACCGCCGTGATCCTGATGGATGAACGGCTCTGCATCCAGTTCGTCAATCCCGCCGCCGAGCAGCTGCTCTCTCTCAGTGAACGGCGGCTGATCGGCATCGAACTGCCCCACCTGCTGGAACATATCTCCCTCGATTTGCAGCGGCTCAAGCAGTGCCTCGTTTCAGGGCAGGGCTTTACCGATAGCGAAGTGACTCTGGTGGTAGAGGGAGAACCGCGGCTGGTAGAGCTGAGTGCTACTCCCATGGCCGACCACGAGCAGCGCCTGCTGGTCGTGGAGCTTCGCAAGATCGACCAGCAGAAAAAGATCAGTCAGGAGCAGCAGCAGCATGCCCAGCAGCTGGCAGCCAAGGAGCTGGTGCGCGGCCTGGCCCACGAGATCAAGAACCCGCTGGGCGGCCTGCGCGGCGCGGCCCAGTTGCTGCAAAAAGAGCTGCCCGACCCGGCCCTGCGCGAATATACCGGCATCATCATCGAACAGGCCGATCGGCTGCGGGTACTGGTCGATCGCCTGCTCGGCCCCCAGCGCCCCGGCCGCCACCAGATGCACAATGTCCATTCGGTGCTGGAGCAGGTACGCCGACTGGTGGAGCTGGAGCTGCCACCGACGGTGCGCATAGAACGGGATTACGACCCCAGCATCCCCGAATTCGAGATGGAGCCGGATCAGCTGCAGCAGGCGTTTCTCAACATAGTGCGCAACGCCGCCGAAGCGCTGGGCGATCAGACCGGGCTTATCCGCATCAAGACTCGCACTGCGTTCCAGATCACCATCCACGGTCAGCGTTACCGGCTGGCGGCGGAGATCAAGATCATCGACAACGGCCCCGGTATTCCCGATGCCATCCGCGACACCCTGTTCTATCCCATGATCACCGGCAAAGAGGGCGGCACCGGGCTTGGCCTCTCCATCGCCCAGAACCTGATCGACCAGCACAAGGGGAAAATCGACTGCATCAGCTGGCCGGGCCACACCGAATTCACCATTTTTCTACCGCTTCGCAAGTAAGGGAACACCATGACAGCCAAAGTGTGGATCGTCGACGATGACAGCTCTATCCGCTGGGTGCTGGAACGCACCCTCGGCAGCGAAGGCTTCAACTGCGAGAGCTTTGCCGATGGTGAAGCCCTGCTGCACGCCCTTGAGCTGCGCTCACCCGATGTGATACTCTCCGATATCCGGATGCCCGGTATCGACGGCCTGAGCCTGCTGGAGCAGATCCACCGCCGTCAGGCCGATCTGCCCATCATCATCATGACCGCCCACTCGGATCTCGACAGTGCGGTCAACGCCTACCAGCGCGGCGCCTTCGAGTACCTGCCCAAGCCATTCGACATCGACGAAGCCGTGACCCTGGTGCGCCGCGCCGAGAATCACCTCAAAGAGCAGCGCACCAAGCGGAAGTCTCGCCAGCAAGAAGCCACTGCCACTCCCGAGATCATCGGTGAAGCGCCGGCGATGCAGGAAGTATTCCGCGCCATCGGTCGCCTGTCGCGTTCCAGCATCTCGGTGCTGATCAACGGCCAGAGCGGTACCGGCAAGGAGCTGGTCGCCCACGCCCTGCACAAGCACAGCCCGCGCGCCCACAAAAACTTTATCGCCCTCAACATGGCGGCTATCCCGAAAGATCTCATCGAATCCGAGCTGTTCGGTCACGAGAAGGGGGCTTTCACCGGCGCCAACAACATCCGTCACGGCCGCTTCGAGCAGGCCGACGGCGGCACCCTGTTTCTCGACGAGATCGGCGACATGCCGCTGGATGTGCAAACCCGGCTGCTGCGGGTCTTGGCCGATGGCCAGTTCTACCGGGTAGGTGGCCATCAGCCAGTGCAGGTGGATGTACGGATCATCGCAGCCACCCACCAGAATCTGGAGAAGCGGGTCGCCGATGGCGAGTTTCGCGAGGATCTGTTCCACCGCCTCAACGTCATCCGCATTCATATTCCCGCCCTCAAGGAGCGCCGTGAGGATATTCCCCAGCTGGCTCGTCATTTCCTGCTGCGCGCCGCCAAAGAGCTGAATGTGGAGGCCAAGAGCCTGCACCCGGATACCCAGACCTATATCAGCCGCCTGCCCTGGCCGGGTAACGTGCGCCAGCTGGAGAACGTCTGCCGCTGGCTCACCGTGATGGCCTCCGGGCAGGAGGTACTGGTGAGCGATCTTCCCCCCGAGTTGCTTACCCCCATCACCCACAACGCCGAGCCCGGTCAACCGGCGTTGCCCGGTTGCTGGCAGCAACAGTTGCAGGAGTGGGTGGCCAGCAAGCTGGCGCTGGGAGAGACAGACATCCTGGCCGATGCCATGCCCCAGTTCGAACGGATCATGCTGGAGACGGCGCTGGAGCACACCCACGGCCACAAGCAGGAGGCGGCGCGCCTGCTTGGCTGGGGTCGCAACACCCTGACCCGCAAGCTGAAGGAACTCGATCTCTCCTGAGTCCCGGGGAAAAACGATTCCCATCACGCCTTGATAAATCACCGACCAATAAGACCCCGTTTGCCAGCAAACGGGGTATCTTTTTTGAAAGCCCCGCCTAGAATGGCAGGCTTTCAAACCCGACTCGAAGAAGGCGCCATCATGATTGACAGATCTCTCCCCCTGACCGACCTGCACCGCCATCTGGACGGCAACATCCGTCCGCAGACCATCCTCGAGCTGGGTCGCCAACACAATATTCAGCTGCCCGCCTTCGAGCTGGAGGCGCTGCGCCCCCACGTACAGATCGTCGAGAACGAGCCAAGTCTGGTCGCCTTCCTGAAGAAGCTGGACTGGGGTGTTGCCGTGCTGGCCGACTACGACGCCTGCCGCCGGGTTGCCTACGAGAACGTAGAAGACCTGCTGCGCGCCGGTATCGACTATGCAGAGCTGCGCTTCAGCCCGGCCTATATGGCGATGGCCCATAAGCTGCACCCGCAGGGTGTGGTGGAAGCAATCATCGACGGCGTGGCCGCGGGCAGCCGTGACTTCGGCATCAAGGCCAACCTGATCGGCATCATGAGCCGCACCTTCGGCACTGAGCAGTGCAATCAGGAGCTGGCCGCCTGTCTGGCCCATCGCGACAAGCTGGTCGCCATCGATCTGGCCGGTGACGAGCTGGGCTTCCCGGGGGAACTCTTTGTCGACCACTTCCGCAAGGTGCGCGATGCAGGCATGCGCGTCACCGTGCACGCCGGTGAGGCGGCTGGCCCCGAGAGCATGTGGCAGGCCATTCGCGAGCTAGGTGCCGAGCGTATCGGCCACGGTGTCAAAGCGATTCAGGATCCGGCCCTGATGGCCTATCTGGCCGAGCACCGCATCGGCATCGAATCCTGCCTCACCTCCAACGTCCAGACCACTACGGTGGCGAGTCTGACCGAGCACCCGATCCGCCAGTTCCTGGCTGCCGGTGTATTAGCCTGCCTCAACACCGACGATCCGGCTGTGGAAGGGATCGACCTGCCCCACGAATATGAGGTGGCTGCCCCGGCCGCTGGCATGACGACGAGCGAGATCCGCACTGCCCAGCAAAACGGCCTGACCCTGGCCTTCCTGAGCGATAGCGAGAAAGCCGAACTGAGCGCCCGCGCCGCCAGCCGCTGATTAACACCGGCAGTGCAAATAACAACGGCCCACTTCGGTGGGCCGTTTTTATTCTACGTAGGCAAACACATGGAGCAGATCCTTCGGATCGCTATTTCTCTTTTTTGAACATAGCCCTTAGGGCGGCAATATTGGACAACGCCCCTTCAGCTTCTTTCAAACGTCGGCGTTGGTCTGCAAAACGGTCAAATTCCAATCTTGCTTTCTCATCTGCCGTTTTTTTGGATACTTTCCCTGAGCCGCTCAACACATCTCGATCGTTAAAGCTCAAGAACTGATCGAGTTTCTCGGCCCAGTCCTTTAGGAATACTTGTTTGCGGCGCAGTGCTTGGTCTTCGGCAAAATCTAGCCACATGTTAACAATGCGATTGAGCTCTTTGATTTCATCTTCACGCAGATAGTTTTTGGCGATAGTGACATCCGTCTTACGTACTTCATCGCCTTTATAACTGGTCAGGCCCATATCAGGCTTATTGGCATCAACACGACTGGCGATAAGCTCTGCCGCAGTCATATGTGTGCAGGCATAATGCAGTTTATTCTGGATAGTTTGAAAAAATCGATTTGTCTCCAGGTTTGATGGCTCGTAGTCAGCGGCCATGGTAAAGATCTCTTTTACCCGCAAATATACACGGCGCTCGCTGGCTCGGATATCGCGAATACGTTCCAGCATTTCATCAAAATAATCTGGTACCGCAGAGTTACCTACCGGCGGGTTTTTCAGGCGTTCATCATCCATAACGAAGCCCTTGATCAGATACTCTTTTAATGTCTGGGTTGCCCATTGACGAAATTGTGTACCGCGTAGTGAGCGGACTCTGTATCCCACAGCCAGAATTGCATCGAGATTATAGTGGTCGATTTCACGAGATACTTGGCGGGTTCCTTCTAATCGAACTATCCGGAATTTCCGGATGGTTGCATTTTGTACAAGTTCACCTTCATGGTAGATATTGATCAGGTGCTCATTGATGGTACGAACATCCTTGTCATAAAGTTCTGCCATCGCGGCTTGAGAGAGCCACAAGGTGTCTGATTCAAAGCGGCATTCGACGCGAGTGTGACCATCCGCACTGGTAAAAAGCACAAACTCACCTTGAGGGGCCTGGGGGATATTATCTGCCATTCTCTCAACCTCCTGCGTTATGGGGTGTCGTTATTGCGCTGCTTCAACATGTCAAAAATCAGTTCGATGTAACTTGCCATTACTTGTGGGTCTTTCAGCAAGGTTCTCGCGATATCGCCTTCATTTAGCAGTGCATGTACCACCGCCTGCCTCACCGCTTGTGGCAAGTCACCTTTCAGAGCAATCGACTTATCATGCTTTTCAACCTGCTCTACCACGGTCGGGTTCTGGAGAATCCGCATGAGAGTACCGTTAGCAAAGTTCTGACGACCCGGCTCATCCCCGACATCACCGAACAATTCATTGAGTCGGCGGATAATATCAGCCAGAAAGGCCTGCTCACGATCCATTGGCGAGTTGTAATTAGGGCGGATGGGCTCAAGTACTTGAGAGACTGCTTCTGGCAGTGGATCTTTGGTGTACTTGAGTTTGAATCTTTCTAGCACTAACGCACTGAGATCGATGTTTTCCGGTGTTACGCCTTTTAATCGACGTGATAACAAATGGGCAAATGCCGCAAAGTTTTCCAGCTCAGGATCACCAAATTCAATCAACTGCGCCATATAGCTATAGTGCTTAACAAAGCGGGCCAAATCCGATTTAAAACGCATTAGCGCTTCACGCTGCTTGGTAAATTCACTGCGCTGAGACTCCGCATAATTGGCCGCTTTTTCATCACCGGCAAAGTGGGCCTTGTTGTATTGTTTGTCCCAATAGTTAGCGGCACCAACCAGCTCTTTTAACTTGGCATTGAAAATATCGGTTGGACGCTGAGTGGCCGCCAGTAATTTCTTGTGCGCTTGTGATGTTTTATCCGGGGCCTGACCAAGAATCGATTTACCGCGTACTTGCTTAAACAGTGCCAAATCTTGGTGGTTGTAGATGCTTTGCTCATCCAGGATCTCTTTGATGTCATAGATAACATTCACATCCTGGACTTCGTTGAGCTGCGCACCTTTGTCATACTTTTTAAACGCATTTAGAATGGTTTGCGGGTCATTTGTAAAATCAATTACATAAGTGGTGTCTTTGCCTGGGTAGATTCGGTTCAGGCGAGAGAGCGTTTGTACCGCTTCAACATCAGAGATTTTCTTGTCCAGATACATGGCCACCAATTTTGGCTGATTAAAACCGGTCTGAAACTTGTTGGCCACCAACATTACGCGGTACTCGGTTTTCTCAAATTCATGGCGCAGGTCGGCACCGTGCGTCTGCGGGTTCAAGTTGTACTCGGTGTACTCTTTGTCGAAATCGATCCCTAACGGCTCTTGGCTATCTTCATCACCTACATCTTTACCGGGCACTTTGCCCGAGAATGCAACCAAGGCCTGGATACCCTTAATGCCGTGTTTTTTTATGTACTTATCAAAAGCTAACTTGTACTTCACCGCCTGTGGTCGGCCAGCTGTGACCACCATGGCTTTGGCTTCGCCTTCCAGCAGGTGCGCGATATTGGCCTTGAAGTGCTCAATGATGAACTCAACCTTCTGGCTCACTGTCGTCGGGTGGAGCGACATCCAGCGAGCTAATGCGCGACGGGCTTGTTTGCTGTCGACTCGCTTCTCATCAAGGTTATGCTCGCCAATCTTGTAAGCCGTATCGTAGTGGGTGTAGTTCTCCAGCACATCGAGAATAAAGCCCTCATCAATGGCCTGACGTTGAGTGTAAAGGTGAAACGATTCCGGCTTATTCTCATCCGAAACAGGCTGGCTTGGGTCTTTCGGACGACCAAACAACATCTTGGTGCTGTGTTTGGGTGTGGCTGTGAAGGCGAAGTGCGACACGTTCTTCGGCATGGCCCGTGCCTCTTGTACCTTGGTCAGGATCTCCTCAATGCTCATCTGTTCCAGCTCTTGAGGGCTGATATTGAGAGTAAGGGCGGCGCGTAAACCTTTGGCCGTAGACCCGGTTTGTGAGGTGTGCGCCTCATCGATGATCACGGCAAAGTGACTTTGCGCCAAAGATTGGTTGGTCAAAATCGCTTCAAGGGCATAGGGGAAGGTTTGAATGGTCACCACAATGATCGGCGTACCGGTCAACAGCGCTTCTGTGAGCTGTTTTGATTTCGACTCACTGCTCTTTTCACGGTCGATGGCTTTGATCACCCCATATTGGTGATCAAGCTGCTGCACTGCATCTTGCAGTTGGGAGTCGAGTACAGTGCGGTCGGTAACAATAATCACCGACTTAAATACCGCCTTACCTGCTGGGCTACGCAGGCGGATCAAATCATGGGCAGTCCAGGCGATAGTGGAGGTTTTGCCTGAACCGGCACTGTGTTCACACAGATACTGCATGCCTGCGCCGTTCTGACGGGCATCGTCAATCATCTTGCTTACGGCATCAAGCTGATGGTAACGGGGGAAAATTTGCGTTTCCTTGCGCTGAACCTTGCCACTGCTGTCGGCCACTTCTTTGGTTTCGACGTAGACAAAGCTGTAGAAAATGCGCAGCCAATTATCTTTCTGACAGATCTCCTGCCAGAAATAGCTGACCGGATACTCCCCATTCTCACCGGGCAGGTTGAAATGCACGGGCAAGTCAGAGGTTGACCCATCATGGCCCTTGTTAAAGGGCAGAAAATAGGTGTTCTCCCCAGCCAGTTTGGTCGCCATGGCTATCTCGGTATCGGAGATAGCAAAGTGCACCACGGCACCGCGCTTGAAGGTCAACAGCGGCTCTTTGCGTTTGGTCTGTGGATCAACCGGCAAGCGGTCTTCTTTGTATTGCGCAATGGCCGTTTCAATCGACTGGGTAAAATCGGTTTTCAGCTCTGCGGTGGCAACGGGCAAGCCGTTGATAAAGAACACCAGATCAATCGCCCACTCGCGGGTCGGGCAATATTTCAGCTGACGCACCACACGCAAGATGTTGTGTTGGTAGCGGGCGATATGCGCCTCATTGCGCTCGTCTTCGGGCTTACGTTGCCCCATGGCAATGGGGCCGCAACCGGCAATGGCAAACCCTTTACGCAACACATTGATGGTGCCGCCGGTTTTACTACCGGTTTTATGAGCAGCAAGCGCCTTTTCCAATCGCTCCAGCAACACGGTTTCGGCATTGGCCCCATGCTGCTTGTTCAGCTTGAACCAGGTATCGGGTTGGGTGGCCTGCACCCAAGCGATCACATCCTCAGGATAAAGAGCACGCTGCTGGTCGTAGTGGCTCGAATGCCCCTCTTTCCAGCCATTGTTCACCAACTGCTCGGTGATATATTGCTCAAAATGCACTTCATGATGCGGTGCCATTATATCGTCTCCCTGACATCGATTTTCCCGGTCACTGCCGCGCTAATGAGGGAAATTTTCCGCTCTTTTAAAAGAGCAATAGAGTCATTTGTTTCAACAACCAAGTCTTCAATTTTCGAGCTTACTGATTTTATATGAGAGACTATGAGTTTCTGTTCGCTTTTTGGTGGCTTAGGAATAGTCAATTTTTTGATGTTCACCTGCGACAGATTATTTGCCAAGCCTTCCGCACCACCAATAGCCAACTCGATTTGACACCGTAACGGAAACGACCCTAAAGTAATTGCCATGAATTCAGGATCGACACTTTCTTTGCAATTCAATCGAAACAACTTATCTGAAAGCATTAATTTCATTCTTGTCTCGTAAACGTAAGCCACAGATCCGATTAGTTCTCTGGATCCACTGGCTCGAGACATTATGAGGTCACCTGTTTTTACCTCTATCTCTGGTCTTGGCAATAGATTTTCTGGAAGCTCTTTGTTTTCGTTTTGACAATAAATACCACCATTAACAGCACCAGCTTTTAGCACCCCCCAACTTTCTTCTTTTGCTGGGCTAGCTAAACACTCAGGGCTCCAACCTTGATCTATTGAGTAAATAAGGCGCTTTAGTTCCACAACATCCCAATGCTTCGGCACTTGCCCAATCCACTCAATGCCAGAATCCTGCATCTCCACATTAGGGTTAAGCCCTTTAGTCACCACATGGTTGATCAACGTCTGGCGTTTTTCTTGCAGCAACTGGATAAAGGTCTGCTTTTCTTCGATCAGACTGTCGATGCGCTGGGTTTCGCGATCTAGGAATATAGCAATGGCTTGTTGTTCCGTATCGCTTGGGATGTAAACGGCACAATCTGCGATGTCCTTGAAAGAGATGGTTTGTCTGATCCCCGCACCCAACGTTTTCATATGACGCACATCAAACAGATAAAGCAACCATCTGAGATAAGCTTTATCAACAACATCTAATGACTTGAGAACGATATAACCGGAGCTGACGATAACATCGATATCAGCTAACGCTGTTCGCAAGCTCTTCAAGTCGTAATTCAGATTCAGAGGGTTGATGAGAAATTCACCAGACAATACCTCTTGGTATGCAGCCTTTGTCTCCTCGCTTAAACGCTCTGAATCTTTAAATACAACGCGTCCAAAACTAATGGAACCACAAGGTAGTGCTAAGTTTTGTACCTTCGTTTTCTCATTGAGCAAGAACTTGAATTTGTTCTTTACCCAATGTGCGGGGACTTGACCTAACCAACTAATGTCAGTTGGCTGATACTCCATGTATGGACGCATCATTCCGCCACCTCATTGAGCAATGCCTGAATGCGCGCTTCACATGCCTTTAATTCGCGATTAATCACATCCAGCTCGCGTGGCGGCTGATACTGGTAGAAGTAACGGTTAAAGTTGATTTCATAACCGACAATGCCCACTTCGCCATCTTTCTCGTCACGCACCGAATAATCGATAAAGGCATCCGGCACATGAGGCAACACTTCATCCTTGAAGTAGCTTTCGACCTCGCGATCAAACGGGATGCTTTCGCTGTCTTTCAGTCGCGGGTCGGCAACTGCCTGCCCTTTTTCATCTAGCACCGGCTCAAATTGCGGGTCAACCAGCATAAAGTGCGCCGTTAAGAGCGTGGCCAAGGCCTTGGTACATTTACCAAAGTCACCTTGATTGTGGAGTTGCTTGACCGCCAAACGTGCCCACTCATAAGGCTGGAGGCCGCTATTGGCCGTCAGGTGCGCTACCCAGGCGGCTTGCTGCTCCGGTTTCAGTTTTTTAAACGCCTCTTGCTGCTTGAGGGCTGCAATCCCGGTGGCCGTGATATCAAGCTTGGCCCGTAGTGGACGCTGAATAGTGACTTTGCGATAGGCAAACGCGCGGGTATTGAAGATCTTGCAGTTGTCGCTGGCAGAATAAGCATCATAAGCCCGTACAATATCGTCAATCTGTTCGTCACTCAGGTATTTGCGCTTGCTGCCCTGCGATTTGCGCATGGGCGTCCAGATATCGGCCAGGTTGATCAGCTGCACCTGATCTTTGCGCCTTGGCTCCTTGTGGTTGGACAAGATCCAGATGTAGGTGCCAATACCGGTGTTAAAGAACATATCGGTCGGCAGCGCGACGATAGCCTCCACCAGGTCTTGTTCCAACAACCAGCGCCGGATCTCTGAAGGGCCAGAGCCCGCATCGCCGTTAAACAGCGGCGAGCCAGAGAGCACGATGCCGACACGGCCACCGCCTTTTTCCGGCGTTTCCATTTTTGACACCAAGTGCAGCAAAAAGAGCATGGAGCCATCAGAGATACTCGGCAGACCCGGGCCAAAGCGACCCGCATATTTCAACTGCTGATGCTCGCGCTCGACTTCTTTTTTGGCTTTTTCCCACTTGATACCGAATGGCGGGTTGGCAAGGCCATAGTGGAACTTGTCTGCACGTAACTGATCGTCTGACAAGGTGTTACCTTGCTTGATGTTGTTGGCATCAAAACCGCGGATCATCATGTTGGTCAACGCCATGGCGTGGGTCGCCGGGTCGAGCTCCTGTCCGTATGGCACCACTTTGGCACTGCTGCCCATCTCTTCAATCTGGTTGATCGCATCGGACAGGAAGCCACCCGTTCCGCAGGTCGGATCGTAGATGGTGCGGATCATGCCCTTTTCGCTGAAGATCTCTTCATCTGCAGCCAGCACCAGCTTGGTGGCAAGGCGCACGGCATCGCGCGGGGTCATAAACTCCCCCGCCTTTTCATTGACCGAGCTGGCAAACTTGAAAATCAACTCTTCATAGGCATCAGACAACACGCGGTCTGATACCACATTGGGATGCAGGTCGAGGTTGGCAAAGTGACTCACCATGCGATAAAGCAGCCTGGCTTTCTCCAAATCCTCGATGGTTTGCGCGAATTTGAACTCATCAAAGATGGTGCGTACGTTTTTGCTGAAGTGGCTGATGTAGAGATCCAGATTGTCGCCAGTATCTGATGCACCGAGCGTTTCCAGGCTGTATTCGCTGGTATTGTAAAAGGCAAATTTCGCCACTTCTGGCAGCACCAAACTAAGATCGATGCCGGACTGTTTCTCTGCCAAATAGAACTTGCGCACCGCTTCACGGGTTGGTTCCAGCACACACTCCATACGGCGCAGTAACAGGAAGGGCAAGATTATTCGCGCAAAATCGGTATGTTTGAAATCTCCCCATAAATCATCCGCAATACGCCAAATGGCACTGGAAAGTTTGGCGCTCTGCTCTTTGTCTTGTGAGTTCATGATTACTGCCTGAATTTGGTTGAAAATGGATAAAAATGAATGCGTAGATGGCTGACATGCCAGCATGTTAATCATCGTGGCGAACTTGCCGCTGCCAGCGACCAACATCGTGATGACGCCTGCCTGTACCTTGAATGCTATTGGCGCCATTTTGCTCTGTTCGCGGAACAACTTGGGTGGTTGAGCAGCGGGGTCGGATGTCGTCATTCATCAAGAAACGGGCAATATATCGCTTGATGTGGGCTATGTCCTGCTAACCAAGTGTCTGGCTCACTACTCCCGCTCCTTGTCACGCTCCAGCGCCCGCTCCACCAGCGGCTCGGGCAGGCTCTTGGTCACCTCCACCCCCAGCTCGCGGAAACGCTCGACCTGGGCAATCAGGTTGCCACGGCCATTGACCAGCCGTCCCATCGCCTTGTCGTAGCTCTCCTGCGCCTTGTGCAGGCTGCCGCCCATCTGCTGCATCTCCTCGACAAACAGCCGCAGCTTTTCGTAGAGACGACCGGCCCGCTCGGCAATCTGGCGGGCGTTCTGGTTCTGCCGCTCGTAGCGCCACAGGTTTTCGATGGTGCGCAGCGCCACCATCAGGTTGGTGGGGCTCACCAGCAGGATGTTGTTGTCGAGACCGTAACGCACCAGCGAGGGATCGGCCTCCATCGCGGTAAGGAAGGCGGGCTCTACCGCCACGAACATCAGCACATAGTCGAGGGTACGCACCCCGGGCAACTGCTGGTAATCCTTGCGACCCAGCTCGCGGATATGATTGCGCACCGAGGCGACATGCTCTTTCAGCGCAACAGACTTCTCCAGCTCGTCATCGGCGTTGTACCAGCGCTCGTAGGCGGTCAGCGACACCTTGGCGTCGATGATGATGTCCTTCTCCTGCGGCAGGTGGACGATGACATCGGGCTGGTAGCGCTTGCCCTTCTCCACCTCGATATTGACCTGGGTGTGGTACTCGTGGCCCTCGCGTAGGCCGCATTCGCTGAGAATCCGCGCCAACACCACTTCACCCCAGTTGCCCTGCTGCTTGCTGTCGCCCTTGAGGGCGCGGGTCAGCGCCGCAGCCTCTTCGGTCATGCGGGCATTGAGCTCGGCGAGGCGCTCCAGCTCGAACTTGAGGCTGTGGCGTTGGGCCGTCTCCTGAGCGTGGGTCTCGCCCACCTGACGGCGAAAGCCCTCCAGCTGCTCTTTGAGTGGAGTGAGCAGCAGATCGAGGCTGTTCTGGTTCAATTCGCGGAAGTTGCCGGAGTTTTGCTCGAAGATCCGGTTGGCGAGATTCTCGAACTGCTGGCTGAGGCGCTGCTCCGCCTCCTGTTGCAGTTGCAGCTTCTCTGCAGCGGCCAGCCGTTCGCTGCGCAGGGTCGCTTCCGCATCCTTGAGGCGGGCGGTGAGCTTGATGAGCAGGGTCTGCTGCTGATCCAGCTTCTGCTGGCCCTGCATCCGCTCATCCTGCAACTCGTCGAAGCGATCCTGCAGCGCCTGATAACGCTCCTGCGCCAGCATCAGCTCCTGAGCCTGCGCCGTGGCGGTACGCCGCCCGATCAGCCAGCCAAGCCCGAGGGCCAGCACGGCGGCGGGCAGCAAGATCCCCCAGAGCACGGGGTCGATCATTTACGGCTCCGCTGGCGCAGGAAGAGTTCGAGATAGCGGTTAACCAGGATCCAGATCACCACGTAGATGAGGTAGGCGGCCAGCACCACCCACTTGTGGGTGTTGACGCCGGTATCGAGCTCGGCAAACTCGATATGCTTGATGCGGCAGTAGGCCCACATCAGCAGGGGAAAGACATAGAGCAGGGACGCACGCCAGAGAAATAGCCACATATGTTTTCATTCAACCACGTAAAAAGACCCGCCTAGCTTACACAAGGGCAACTGCGCTTGCGATCCTGACGGCCGCTATTCTCTGGCCTGCTTCCCGAAACTTCGATAAAATTAACCCCTAATAGGTATCAGGGGCGAGCATGACTCACTATTTCCTCCGTTGGCTGACACAAGGTTGGCAAGCTTCGCGCAAGCCCGCCGTGGTTTGCCATGAAGCGCGCCCGCCGTGGGCCATCGAGGAGTCCCAGTACCTCTCCCTCTGCACCCGCTGTGGCGAGTGTTTCAAAGCCTGCCCGCGCGGTCTGCTCAAACCGGCCACCCAGGAAGAGTACGAGGGGAGCCCGATTGCCGGGACCCCGGTGCTCGATCTCGCCTGTGGCCAGTGCAGCTACTGCGGCAGCTGCGCCAGAGCCTGTCCCACCGGCGCCCTCGACCTGCAACTGGGTCGGCAGGTGCAGACCCGGGTGCAGATTGAAGAGAGCTGTCAGGCACGGCAGGGCTTCTACTGCCTGCTCTGTGAAGATGCCTGCCCACAACAGGCGATCAAGGCCACAGCCGACGGCATCAACGTCAATATGGATGCCTGCAATGGCTGTGGTGCCTGCGGCCTCGCCTGCCTGCACGGCGCCATCACCCTGATCCGCCAGCCGGGCAGTCGCTAAAAACCACCTGCGTACAAAAGCAAAAGGGGCCATCAGGCCCCTGTCACATCTTGTTCGATATTCCACGCCCCGTCAGGCCATGGTCACAATAGTCTCTTGCTCGATACCCAGCAGGTGGCAGAGACGGTTGGGATCGCGCACCGCATCGGCCAGGGTGTATTCACCCAGCACTTCGAGGAAGGCGTTCATGGCGCGGCGCAGAATGCCCTGAATGCGGCAGCCGCCGGAGAGACGGCAGTTTTCGCGCTTGCAGTCGACCGGACAGAGCACATGCTCCATGTCCATCACCACATCCCGCAGGTTGATAGAGACTGCAGAGCGACCGAGGCGGATGCCACCGTGCTTGCCGCGTACCGTCTCAATGTACCCCTTGATGCCAAGCTGGTGCACAATTTTGACCACGTGGTTGCGAGAGATGCCGAAGGTATCGGCCACTTCGGTAATGGTCGACAGACGATCCCCCGGCTGAACCGCCAGGAAGGTCAGGGTACGCAGGGCGTAGTCGGTAAATCGTGTCAGTTGCATGGTCGCACTTGCCTCTTACTACAAGCCAGGAATCAGGACGACAACATTGAGCTAAGAGGCAGGAGACAACCGGTTTGCCTCTGTTTGCCAATTGGTTCGCCAGAGGGGGGCCTGTCTCTTAATCTGAGTTGCGGAGTGACAGGTTAAGAGCAGCACAACCGGGTGTCGATGAAGATGCACATAAATCGACACTTTCTTTGATTGATCGCAAACTTGCCGGGTTAGCCCGGCGTTTACCCGCTTTATGGCGGGTAAATCTCCCGAATAGTTCCCCTTACCAAGCCCCTTCGACCAGCAGCCAGACGGCCCGCGAGCCGCCCCTGAATCGACCGCCAGCAAGGTGGTTCAGTGGGGCTGTTTCAGCCAGTTTTTCAGCGCGACCGAGGGAATGGAGCTCTCGGAGGCGACAGCAAATGCGCCCCAGTCCACCGCGCACTGCAACGCATCCTTGATCGCCATGCCCCGCGCCAGACCGTGGATCAATCCGCCGGCGAAAGCATCCCCCGCCCCCGTGGTATCAACCACAGATACTGGCCGGGCGGCGACCCTGATCTGCTCATCGCCGTGGATGGCCACCGCCCCCGCCTTTCCTTCGGTCAGCACCAGCCATTCGAGCTGCTCCCCCGCCAGCTGGCGGGCATGTTGCCAAGGGTCGCTCACCTCGCCGAGATCGGAGCGGGAGGCCACCAGTACATGACAGGGGCGGCGCGCTTGGCCGCCCTTGGGATACTGGGCTACCACGAAGCTCTTGCCGAGCATCTGGCGCATGTAACTGATGATGGCGGTGCCGGGATAGTTCACATAGAGGCAATCCACCCCATCCAGCGGCAGATCGCCGGGCAGGTCGGGACGCCGTGGGCGGCGCAGTATGGTGCGCTCGCCGGTGGAGTCCACCAGGATCAGCAGCTCGCCGGTCTCGCCGCCAAAGCGCTCCACATGGCTGCAATCCAGCCCGTAACCGGCCGCCTGCTCCAGCAGCCAGTCGCCGGTCTCGTCCAGCCCGATGCGGGAGGCAATGGTCACTTCGTGACCTGCCCACACCAGCCCGATGCCGGTATTGGCAGCGCCACCGCCGAGCCTGCGCCCCTGATCCACATATTGCAACCGGGCCCCCGCCACCAGCGGTTCGGAGAGGGAGAGCACATGATCACAGTTGAGATTGGCAAGCAGCAGAATGCGGGACATAGAGACCTCGGACGATGGAGATAGCCCAAAAGAGACAGGCTGAACCCCGAGTAGAGCCCAGCCTGACAGAAGAGACAACCGGCAGCGATCGGGAATCCGATCGGGATCAATAGATGGGCAGCTCCACCCCGGCCAGCAGCTCGTCGATGCGCGCCTGACTCGGCTGCTGCATCACGCTCTGGATCACCTCCTTGGTGAGGTGGGGCGAGAAGGAGCTGATGAAGTCATACATGTAGTTCTGCAGCAGGATGCTCTTGCTGAAACAGATCTGCGCCGGGCAGGGCTTGAACAGGTGCTCCAGATTGATGGAGACCAGCCCGGGGCTGTCGGTGTCGTTGGCCACCAGCGAGGAGATGATGCCGATGCCAAAGCCCAGCTCCACGTAGCGTTTGATCACCCCGGCGTCCATCACCGTCATGTAGTAGCTCGGGGTGAGACCGGCGGCATGGAATACCTCGTCCTGCACCTGACGACCGGTGGCGCCACTCTCGTAGCTGAGGATCGGGTAGTGGCAGAGCTGCTCCAGGGTCGGCTTCTTCACCTTGGCCAGCGGGTGATCCTGCGGCACCACCAGCGAGAGGGTCCAGAGGTAGGCGGGCAGCGCGATCAGCTCCTTGTCGAAGCCAATTTCGTGGGCAACGATGGAAAAATCGGAGTAACCCTTGCTGATCTGCTCCTTGCTCGCCGACATCACTGGATGGAGGTGGAACGAGATCTTGGGGTACTTCTTGGTGAAGTAGGTAACCGATTTGGGCAGCAGATAGCGGGCGATGGTATGAGTGGTGTGAATATTTAGGGTGCCCACGGTCGGGTCCAGATACTCGCGGGAGATCGCCTTGATCTTGCTCTCGATATTGAGCATCGCCTCTGCACACTTGATGATCTCCTCCCCCACCGGGGTGATGCGGTGCAAATGCTTGCCACGACGCTCGAAGATCCGCACCCCCAGCTCGCTCTCCAGCAGGCCAATCTGTTTGCTGACCCCCGGCTGACTGGTGAAGAGCGCATCGGAAGCCACGGACACATTGAGGTTGTGGTCCCGGATCGCGATCAAATACTTCAATTGCTGTAGTTTCAAGGCGTCACACTCTCACACTGGTTTGGCTCAGACAGGTTTGGCTCAGGCCGGGACGGCAATCAAGCCAGACAAACAGGCCGCCACATGGGCGGCCAGTGTACCATCCGATCCCGACATCTCAGCGCTTGATCCTTCATTTTGCTACAAAATCTAGCATCCGAAGGGGTGGCTGACAAACCGGGTTCAGGCCGCGCCAGCCCGCAGCGGCAGGATCCCCAGAAACTGCAGCAGCCACTGCATCATGGTCGCCGAATCCACCTCCCCCTCCAGCGAGGAGAGGCTGCTCTGGTAGCGCTCGTCGGGCAACAGGCCGCGGCGCCGCTCGATCAGCGCCCGGTTGTACTCCACCGAGAACTCCGGATGCCCCTGAATGGCGACGATGTGATCACCCTGCAAAAACATGAAGTTGGGACAAAAATCGTTGCCCGCCAGTCGGGTCGCCCCCGGCGGCAGCAGGGCCACCTGATCCTGATGGCTGGCCAGAATGCGGATCTGATCCCGCGCTGGCGCCATCCAGGGCTCATCTGCCAGCATGGGATGCACCGACACTCCCAGCCCCCATCCCTTGGTGGACTTCACCACCTCTCCGCCCAGCGCTTGGGCGATCACCTGATGACCGAAGCAGACACCGGCCAGCTTGACGTCGGCATCGTGCGCCTGACGGATCCACGCCCGCAGTGCCTGAATCCAGGGGATATCGCTGTAAGCATCGTGGCGCGAACCTGTGATAAGCCAGGCATCGCACTCGTGCAGATCCTCCGGCAGCTCCCCATCGAGAGCCGACCAGACCCGAAATTCCAGTTCGGGGGCCAGGGCCGCAAAGCCCCTGATAAACATCTCGGAGTAAACGGGGCCAAAACAATCCGCCAGATCGGGATCGAGCCGGTCACAATCGAGAATTCCCAATCGCATCTGTTGTTCCTTTACAGAGTTCGCCCCCGCCAATCATTGACCGGCGGGGGCAAGAGGTTAGGCCATGAGCACGCGCCAGCGCGTCACTTCATGGTCGGCATGGAGAACTCGGCACCACTGCGCAGGCTCTGGGGCCAGCGCGCCGTCACCGTCTTCATCCGGGTATAAAAGCGAACCCCGTCCGGCCCGTGCATGTTGAGCGGTCCGAAGATGGAGCGCTTCCAGCCGCCAAAGCTATGAAACGCCATCGGCACCGGAATGGGAACGTTCACCCCTACCATACCGACCTGCACCCGCGCCGTGAAGTCCCGCGCGGTGTCGCCGTCACAGGTAAAGATGGCGGTGCCGTTGCCGTACTCGTGCTCGTTGATGAGGCGCAGCGCCGTCTCGTAGTCCGGCACCCGTACGATGGAGAGCACAGGGCCGAAGATCTCCTCGCGGTAGATGCGCATCTCGGGGGTCACCTCGTCAAACAGGCAGCCCCCGATAAAGTAACCCTCATCGTGGCTCAGCGTGCGGCCATCGACCCGCAGCGCGGCACCCTCGGTCACCCCCTGATCCACGTAGCCGCGCACCTTGGCCAGATGTTCTTTGCTGATGAGCGGCCCCATCTCGTTTTCCGGGCTCTGGCCCAACCCCGGGCCCACCCGCAGTTTTTCCACCAGCGGCGTCAGCTTGGCCACCAGCGCATCGGCGGTCTCGTCACCCACCACCACGGCCACCGAAATGGCCATGCAGCGCTCGCCCGCTGCCCCATAAGCGGCCCCCATCAAGGCAGAGACCGCCTGATCGAGATCCGCATCCGGCATCACCACCATGTGGTTCTTGGCGCCGCCCAGCGCCTGTACCCGTTTGCCGTGGGCCGAGGCGGTGGCATAGATATACTGGGCGATGGGGGTGGAACCGACAAACGACACGGCACCCACTCGCGGGTCGGTCAGCAGCACATCCACCACCTCCTTGTCACCGTTCACCACGTTGAGCACGCCGTCCGGCAGACCGGCCTCCTTGAGCAGTTCGGCCATCCGCAACGAGAGGGAGGGATCCTTCTCGGAGGGCTTAAGAATGAAGGTGTTGCCGCAGGCGATGGCGACCGGGAACATCCAGAGCGGCACCATGGCCGGGAAGTTGAACGGGGTGATACCGGCGCAAACCCCCACCGGCTGCATCATGGAGTAGCTGTCCACACCGCGGCCGACGTTGAGGGAGTGCTCCCCCTTGAGCAGATGGGGAATACCGCAGGCAAACTCTACCACCTCCAGCCCGCGGGTCAGCTCACCCTGCGCATCGGAGAAGACCTTGCCGTGTTCGCGGCTGATGAGCTGGGCAAGCTCGTCCCTGTGCTGCTCCATCAACTCCTTGAAGCGGAAAAAAACCCGGGCCCGCACCAGCGGCGGGGTTTGCGACCAGTCGGCAAAGGCGCGCTCGGCGATGGCGATCGCCTCCTGACACTCGGCGGCGCTGGACAGCCCGACACTCCCCTGCTGTTTGCCGCAGGCAGGATTGAAGATGGCACCCTGACGCTCGCTGCGACTCTCCTGCGGCTGGCCGTTGATGAAGTTGCTGACCCTGTATGTCATGTATCCTCCGTGATAACTGATGTGGTAATTGCGCTGAGCAAAGCAACGCAAGGCCCCGCCAGTGCGGGGCCATCAAATGGATTAGGGTTGTGCCTGCAACACATCCTGCAGCAGGGTGAAGAGATCGTCGATCTGGCTGCGCTCGATGATGAGGGGTGGCGACAGGGCGATGATATCGCCGGTCACCCGGATCAATGCCCCCTTCTCGAAGCAGCGGACAAACACCTCGTAGGCGCGTTTGCCCGGTGCATCCGGCATCGATTCCAGCTCGATACCCGCCACCAGCCCGTAGTTGCGTACATCCTTCACATGCTTGCAGCCCTTCAGCGAATGGGCCGCCTCCTCCCAGTAGCCCGCCAGATCGGCGGCGCGGCTGAGCAGGTTCTCGTTGCGATAGATCTCGAGGGTCGCGAGCCCCGCAGCCGCAGCCACCGGATGGCCGGAGTAGGTGTAGCCGTGGAACAGCTCGATGGCCCCCTTGCCTGCCGCCATCATGTCGTCATAAATGTGCTTCTGCACCAGCACCGCCCCCATGGGAATGGCGCCGTTGGTGAGCCCCTTGGCGCAGGTGATCATGTCGGGAATGACATCGAACTCCTGCGCGGCGAAGGGGGAACCGAGGCGGCCGAAACCGGTGATCACCTCGTCAAAAATCAGCAGGATGCCGTGCTTGGTACAGATCTCCCGCAACCGCTTGAGGTAGCCTTTGGGGGGCATCAGCACGCCGGTACTGCCGGCGATGGGCTCGACGATCACCGCCGCGATATTGCTGGCATCGTGCAGGAAGACGATCTTCTCCAGCTCGTCGGCCAGCGCCACATCCTCCTCGGGCAGCCCTTTGGTGAAGGCGTTTTTGGCGATGTTGAGGGTATGGGGCAGATGATCCACCCCGGTCAGCAGGGAGCCGAACCACTTGCGGTTGCCGGGAATGCCCCCCACCGAGATGCCGCCAAAGCCGACCCCGTGATAGCCACGCTCGCGGCCAATCAGCCGGGTGCGAGTGCCCTGACCGCGAGCCCGCTGCCAGGCCAGCGCGATTTTCAGCGCGGTATCGACCGACTCGGAGCCGGAGTTGGTATAGAAGACGTGACCGAACCCCTTGGGGGCGATCTCCACCAGCTTGTTGGCCAGCTCGAACGGCAGGGGGTGGCCCATCTGGAAAGTGGGGGCGAAATCGAGATGGGAAATCTGCTGGGAGACCGCCTCGGCAATCTCACGCCGACCATGGCCCGCGTTGCAACACCAGAGTCCGGCTGTGCCATCCAGTATCTTGCGGCCATCCTCTGAGTGATAATACATCCCCTCTGCCGACTTCAGGATGCGCGGCGCCGCCTTGAACTGCTGGTTGGCGGTGAACGGCATCCAGAAGGCGGACATGTCGGAGGGCGTATTGATGTCGCTGATCGGTTTCATGGTCACCTCATCCTTAAGGTGTTTAGCAACTGTCGGCCAATGCCTATTAAATTAAACACCTGAATCCATAAAAAAGGGCCCGTTATCGCCCTGTCTGGTGCCACCCCTAGCTAGACGCATCAGCAGGGTGGTATAAGATATTTAACACAATTTTAATAATAGTAAACAGTCAAGGAGTGTCTATAGATGGATATCGGTCACCGCCTCAAGGCGGTTCGCACCAAGGCAGCCCTCTCCCAGCGCGAGCTGGCCAAGCGCTCCGGTGTGACCAACGGATTTATCTCCCAGATCGAGAAAAATCAGGTGAGCCCCTCTGTCGCCTCCCTGCGCAAGGTGCTGGAAGGCATCCCCATGTCGCTGGCCAGCTTCTTCACCGAAGAGACCGAAATGGGCACCGAAGTGATCTTCCGCGCCGCAGATATGCCGGATCTCGGCACGCATCCCATCAGCTACCGGCTGGTCGGGCACAGCCGCGCCAACCGCGCCATCGGCATGTTGCAGGAGGTGCTGCCACCGGGAGCCGACACCGGCGACGACATGCTGAGCCACGAGGGTGAAGAGTGCGGTATCGTCATCAAGGGCGAGGTTGAAGTGACCGTGGGCGAGCAGATCTACCTGCTGGGCGCAGGGGATGGCTACTACTTCGACAGCCGCACCCCCCACCGTTTTCGCAATAGCGGCGAGCATGAGTGCGTGCTGATCTCGGCCAACACCCCCGCCAGTTTCTGACATTCAGACGCGCATCGGCAGGAGAGCAATGTTTAATGAATTGTTACAAGATGGATTTACAAGCGGCAGGATGTTTAGCATATTGATACGCGGAAACTGACTTTTGCCGGTTCAAGGAGTGAACATGAGTGACCTGACCCTGGCCCAGTGGCAACACAAGGCCGCCCATCTGACCCTGCCCTCGCAAGCCTTTATCAACGGCAGCTATCGGGATGCCGTCAATGGCGCCACCTTCGATTGCATCAACCCGGCCAATGGCAAACTGCTGACCAAGGTGGCGGCCTGCGATGCCGCCGATGCCGAACTGGCGATACAGGCTGCGCGTGACGCCTTCAACGACAAGCGTTGGAGCGGCCTGCCGCCGAAACAGCGCAAGCAGATCATGCAGCGCTTCGCCGAGCTGATGCGCCTCAACAAGGTTGAGCTGGCGCTGCTGGAGTCGCTGGATATGGGCAAACCCATCGGCGATGCCATGGGCTATGACGCCCCCGCCGCCGCCAACTGTATCGCCTGGAACGCCGAAGCGATCGACAAGATCTACGATCAGGTCGCCCCGGTGGAGGAGTCCGCACTGGCGCTGGTGACCCGCGAAGCGCTCGGGGTGGTCGCCGCCATAGTGCCCTGGAACTTCCCGCTGGTGATGGCCTGCTGGAAGCTGGGCCCGGCGCTCGCTACCGGCAACTCGGTCATTCTCAAGCCTTCCGAAAAATCTCCGCTGACCGCCCTGCGTATCGCAGGTCTGGCCAAGGAAGCTGGCATTCCGGACGGCGTGTTCAACGTGCTGCCGGGCTTTGGCCACACAGTAGGCGAGGCGCTGGCCATGCACATGGACGTGGATTGCATCACTTTCACCGGCTCCACCAAGATCGGTAAACATCTGGTGGAGTGCTCCGGCAAGTCCAACCTCAAGCGCGCCTTTATGGAGTGCGGCGGCAAGAGCCCCAACATCATACTGGCCGACGCACCGGATCTGGACGCAGCGGCCAAGAGCGCAGCTGGCGCCATCTTCTATAACCAGGGCGAGGTGTGTACCGCCGCCTCTCGCCTGCTGGTGCAAAACAGCATCAAGCCACAATTTATGGAGCGACTGCTGGCCCATGCCCGCGAGTGGATCTCGAGCAACCCGCTCGACCCTGCGACCCGTATCGGCGCCATGGTGGATCACATCCAGATGGAACAGGTGCTGCGCTATATCGAAATTGGCAAACAGGAGGGGGCCAAACTGCTGCTGGGCGGCAACCGCACCAATATGGAGAGTGGCGGCTTCTATATCGAACCCACCATCTTTGACGACGTGACCCCGCAGATGCGCATCTTCCGCGAGGAGATCTTCGGCCCTGTGCTGGCGGTGACCGGCTTCGATACCCTGGAAGAGGCCATTGCGCTGGGCAACGACACCGACTACGGGCTGGCGGCGGCGATCTGGACGGCGGATCTCAACAAGGCGGTGAAGGGCTCCCGTGCCCTGCGCGCTGGCACCGTGTTCGTCAACAACTGGGACGGTGGCGACATGACCATGCCGTTTGGCGGCTTCAAACAGTCCGGCAACGGCCGCGACAAGTCACTTCACGCACTGGAGAAGTACACCGAGCTGAAAAGCACCTGGATTCAGCTGGAATAACACGACAAAGCAGCACTATCGGATCAAAAAGGGGGAGAAATCCCCCTTTTGCATTTTTGGCCTTCCATCACCGGGCTCAATCCTTATAATGATAAAAAAGCCAACATGTTAAATATAAAGACAAAAATGCTATTTTTTCTGGGAAGCGTACTTTTTCTGGTGATCGGTTTGCCCCTACTGTTCTTCGTGCTGGGGCACGGCGAGGCCTACGTGACCTGGGGCCCCTGGATCTCCGCCATCGCCCTGATGTTGTGGCTGTTGATGGACGTCGACAAGATCCGCCGCGGTAAAGGCTGACCGGCCAGCCACACTCCTCTTATCCCTCAAACTTCGTTTATTCGCTTCTTTCCCCGCAAAAGGATCGCTACACTGATTTTTTGCGATGTTTTCCCGCATCCAACGCTTCAGTAAAGGTCATCTGCATGCCGCAACAGATCCAGCGTCAGGGCGTCATCTACGCCCTGTGCGCCTATACCCTTTGGGGCATAGCCCCCATCTATTTCAAGACCATCTCTGCCGTCCCGGCCGCCGAGATCCTGACCCACCGGATGATCTGGTCCTGCGTGCTGCTGATGGTCCTGACCCTGGCAGGCCGTCAGTGGCACAAGGTGCAGGCGGTGCTGCGCCAGCCAAAAGTGCTGCTCACCCTGGCGTTTACCTCGATTACCGTCGGCGGCAACTGGCTGCTGTTCATCTGGGCCATCAACAACGGCCATATGCTGGATGCCAGCCTCGGCTACTACATCAACCCGCTGTTCAACGTACTGTTGGGAATGGTGTTTCTGAGCGAGAAGCTGCGCCGCCTGCAGTGGTGGGCGGTGGCGCTGGCCTTTGCCGGCGTGGCCATCCAGCTTATCGCCTTTGGCTCCTTGCCCTGGATTGCGCTGGTGCTGGCATCGAGCTTTGCCATCTATGGGCTGGTGCGCAAAAAACTGGCCCTCGATGCCCTCACCGGTCTGCTGATCGAAACCATGATCATGCTGCCGCCAGCGGCCATCTATCTGTGGGGCTTTGCCGACAGCCCCACCAGCCATCTCACCCAGAACGACTGGCACCTCAACCTGCTGCTGATCGCCGCAGGCGCCGTCACCACGGCCCCCCTGCTTTGCTTCACCGCCGCCGCAACCCGGCTCAAACTCTCCACCCTGGGCTTCTTCCAGTACATAGGCCCCAGCCTGATGTTCATCCTCGCGGTCACCCTCTATGGGGAAGCGCTGGCGATGGACAAACTGCTCACCTTTGCCTGTATCTGGAGCGCGCTGGTGCTGTTCAGTCTGGATGGGCTGCGCAGCGGCAAAGCCGCGCCAAGCCGGACCTGAAACCGCCTCACCACCATCGACCCCGGCTCATCAGCCGGGGTTCTTTTTCGTGCCACCAGCGGTTTTCAGACTGCTAATCCCCCTTCTCCAGAGCCGACTGACCATCAACAGACCATACCCGAGTCGCACCATCCCGCCAGAGAGCTATGCTATCCATGAACGGAGCCGAATGGAGGCAACATGCTCAAGCACATTCACGACAGATCCCTGCTTTTTGGTCAGGTTCTGGGGATCATGGTCATTATCACGCTGATCTCCATCAGCTTTTTCGGGCTTTATTCGGTTCGGAGCGCAGCCGATCAGATGGGACAGGGGAAGGATGTGGTAGCCGATATTCTGCCGCCGCCCCTTTACCTCATCGAATCCCAGTTGCAGGTCTACACCCTGCTCCATGCCAAACCGGAGGAGCGGGAGGCCCTGCTGCAAACCCTCGCCCGACTGCAGCAAGAGTTCGAGAGCCGTAACCGCTTCTGGCAAGAGAGCAACCTGAACGAGCCCCTCAGGGAGCTGCTGCTGGGGGAGCAAAAAGTGCAGGGGGAGCTGTTCTGGCAGTTGCTCAACGACAAGTTTGTCCCCGCCATCAAGGTGGGGGACCTGGCGCAGGCGGGTGCGATTGCGGCGCGCCTGCACACCCTCTATAACGCCCACCGGCTAGGGGTGGACGCTACCGTCATCCGCGGCAACGAGTATGCCGCCGAGCAGATGGCCCATCTCGCCAACACAACCCGACTCTGCTACGGCCTGCTGTTGTGCGCCGCACTGCTGGGGGCCGGGCTCATCTTCTGGCTGGGACGCCCCACCCAACAGCGACTGCTGGCCGCAGGCAAGGCCACCGCCGCCATCGCCGAAGGGGAGTTGAACCGCCCCATGCCGGAGCCGGGCCTTGATGCCATCGGCGAGCTGATCCGCCAGATCGGGGCCATGCGTGACCAACTCGCTACCTTGGTGGAGTCCCTGCAGCGCAGCGCCAGTACGCTGGATGATCGCGCCACCAGCCTGACCGCCATGGCACAACGGCACACCGATGACAGTCAGGCTCAGGTCGGGGCGGCCCACCATATCGAACAGGCCATCGAACAGCTCACCCACTCCATTGAACAGGCGGGTAGCCAGCTGCATCAGGTAGGGGAGCAAACCCTGCAGTCAGCAGAGCGGGCACAAGAGGCGACGATTGCCATCCACACCGTGGAACAGGTGATCGGGGAACAAGTCACGGGAGTGAAGCAGGTCTCCCATACCATTTCGGATCTGGCAGGCCTCTCGCAGCAGATTGCCGGGCTGGCGGGCGCCATTCACGATATTGCGGAGCAGACCAATCTGCTGGCGCTGAACGCTGCCATTGAAGCGGCGCGGGCAGGTGAACAGGGACGCGGTTTTGCCGTGGTAGCTGATGAAGTGCGCTCGCTAGCGACCCGCACCGGCAGCGCCACCACCGAGATCAACACCATCATCGGCAAGATCCAGGATGTCAGTCTGCGCGCCGCCAGCGAGATGGATACCGAGCTGGCCCGGGTCGAACAGGCGGTCACTCACACGATGACAGCGCGCCAGAGCGTCGCCCGGATCGCGCAGAGCTGCGAGGAGATCAACCAGCGCATCGCTCAGGTCGATCAGTTGATGAGCGATGAGACCCGGCTGGTGCAGGGGATCCACCATCAGGTCGGCGAGATGTCGCGGTTGGCGGCCGAGGCCAACCAGAGCGCCAGTCAGGCCGCCGAAGAGGCGACCATGGTCGCCCAGCACGCCCGCATCCTGACCAGGCAGACTCATCACTTCCATCTCGACACCACCCGCCATTGATCCCCGGCGCTGACGGGAGTCAGCGCCCCCCTTTTTCTCTGCATTGACTAAATGGGTAGCATTGGACTCCACGAGGGAATAGGATCCGCCCCTCTGAAAACCAACTGCAAGGATCAACAGACATGAATCGAAAATGGTCGCTCCCCATCGTGGCAATCGCGGGGGGAGCGTTACTCTGGCTTGGCAACACCTTTGGTATGAAATGGGCTCTGATGGCCCTGATCGGATTCGGCTTCGGCTTCACCCTCTCCTTCAGCCGCTTCGGCATCGTCTTCGGTTGGCGCGAAATGCTGACCAAGCGCAACAGCTACTACGTGCGGGTTCACCTGCTCACCATCGCCATCGAAATTCTGCTGTTCACCACCTTCCTCTCTTTTAGCCACGCCCTGTTTGGCGATGCCATGGTGGGCAACGTGATGGCTATCGGCATTCCCTTCATCGTCGGTGCCTTCCTGTTCGGCATCGGCATGCAGCTGGCAGGCGTCTGTGCCACCGGCACTCTTTATTGCTGCGGCGAGGGACAACCCCGCTTCTGGCTGGTGCTGATCTGCTACGGCATCGGCACCCTCATCAGCAACCAGTTCCGCCCCGAACTGGAGGCCACCTTCTCCAGCCATGTGGTGCTGGCCCGGGATCTGACCGGCAATATCTGGAGCGGCATGCTGCTCAACCTGGCGCTGGTCGCTGCGCTGTTCCTGCTGTTTCGCAAGAGCGAACTCAAGCGCACCGGCGAGCTCAAGCCCCTCTTCAGCGGCGGCAATCTGTTCTGGCGCGATGGCCGCTTCACCGTGCTGACCGGCGGCATCATCATCGCCCTGCTCAACTCGTCCGTGGTCGCTCTGCACGGCTCGGCCTGGACCATCACCGGCGCCGTCTATGACATGGCGCTGCGCGGTGCCTCCCTGTTCGGCCTGTTCGAGGGCAACCCCAAGCTGGCCCAGCCACTCTTTATCAACCCCATGGTCGGCATGTTCTGGCTCGGTATTCTGGGGGCCATGCTGGCGCGCTGTTTGAGCGGTGGCGGCACCTTCGCCCCGATGCGACTCGGCAACAGTCTGGCCTCCATCATCGGCGGCCTGCTGATGGGGATGGGCGCCATGTACGCCGCCTGCAACCTCGGCGGCTTCTTCGATGGCACCGCCTCTGGCAGCCTGCACGGCTGGGTCTGGATGCTGATGGCCCTCGCTGGCAGCCTCATCGGCATCCGCCTGCGCCCGCTGTTCGGGCTCTGAGGCACGACATCGTAAACACCCCATAAGAAACGGGAGGCCAAGCCTCCCGTTTTTACATTTATTGCTCCCGTCGCTCTGCTTATTGGACAGGCTGGGAGACCCCTTCCAGATGGATTTCTACCCGGCGATCCGGTGCCAGACAGGCGATCAGCTCCTGTTTGGAGCGGCTGGCACAGCTGCTGCCAGTGACCGGATTGGCCTTGCCACGCCCCTCGACTCGTACCTTGTCGGCATACAAGCCTTTGGATACCAGATAGCTGGCCACACTCTGGGCCCGCTTCTCGGATAGTGCCAGGTTGTAGTTGTCGGAGCCGATGCGGTCGGTATAACCGATGACAGTTGCGACGCCATCTTTCGGATTGGCCGCCACAATCTGGCTGAACAGGGCATCGAGCGCCTGATTGGCAGCCGGCTTCAGGGTCGCTTTGTTGAACTCGAACAGCACATCGGAACTCAGACTGAAGGTCTTGGGCTCAACCACGGCTACAGGTGCCGGTTCGGCGGCCGGAGCGGGCGCCGGTGCAGCGACCTCGCCACCTTGCTGACCGAAGCGATAGAGCATCCCGAACGAGATCAGGCCGTTATCCATCTCGATACCGGAGCGATCGAGAGACGCATCTCCCAGAGGCGTGGTGTACTGGTACTCCAGACGGGCGGCCCAGTCACGATCGATGGCATATTCGGCACCCAGCGCACCAACGAAGGCGGCGCCATGCTTTTTACCGGTCTCGCTGGTATTGGCGAAGCTGATCTCGCTATCCGTCCAGGCATAGGCGCCGCCCAGTCGACCATAAAGATCGAGCACATTTGTTGCCGGGAAGCTGATCTTCATGGTGGCCTGAATCATCTGGCTCTTGGCTTCGGTCTTGAGGGTATTGGCGCCAGTGCCCGAAGTGGTGTCGTATTTGCCAAGCCAGTCATAACCCAGCTCGAAACCCAGGTTGGGGTTGAGCTGGTAACCGGCGAACAGGCCCAGACCCAGATCATCCGTGTTCTCGCTGGTATTACCCAACGTCTGGGCAATCGACTCGGCATACTGGTTGTGGTCAACGCCATAGTAATTGGACCAACCGGCCTTGCCACCGACATACCAGGTATTGTCCTGAGCGGCGGCCTGCACGGCTCCGGCCGCCAGCAAACCACTGACCAATACGGCAAGCATGGATTTATTCATATTTTCGCCTCTGCAATAAGTCGTTATGGGCGCCTGAGTGCGCACTTTCCCTGTGTGAAGCCGTCAGGCGGCCTCTCCGCTATTCAGGGTATCCCATCCGAACGCAGCCTCAAATGACCAAGCCATCAGGAGTGTGAGCTTGCCAGCAATATCCGGCGTAAAAATCACCAGCATACTGGTTCACATGGTTTTACCAGTTAAACCATGACCTTGCGTCGTACGGAGTGGCCCTATCCACACGCAGCAATAGAAAAGGGAGGCATAACGCCTCCCTCCCGATGAGTTGTTGCAGCCCCCTTGCTCAACTGGCCAGAAACAACCGGTAGGCGGGGTCGTCGCTCACCTCTTTCCAGCCGTAGCCAATCTCGCGCAGGTAGTCGTGGAAGGCGGCCACGTCCTCGTCCGGCAGCTCGAAGGCGCAGAGCACCCGGCCGTAGTCAGCACCGTGGTTACGGTAGTGGAACAGGCTGATGTTCCAGCGACAGCCGAGGGTCTCGAGGAAGCGCATCAGGGCCCCCGGCTGCTCCGGAAACTTGAAGCTGTAGAGACGTTCGCCGAGGGGCCGGGCCGGGCGGCCGCCAATCATATAGCGCACATGATTCTTGGCCAGCTCGCTCTCGGTCATGTTGACCACCGGATAGCCGTTGCCACCGAGCTGATCGATGATCTGGCCCAGCTCCTCGTCACCGCCGGTGAGGCGCACCGAGACGAACAGCGAGGCCTGCTCGGCATCGGCGTAGCGATAGTTGAACTCGGTCACCATGCGCGGCCCGAGCTGACGGCAGAAGTCGAGGAAGGCCCCCTTGCGCTCGGGTATGGTCACCGCCAGCATGCCCTCGCGCTTCTCGCCAATCTCGCAGCGCTCGGAGACGTAGCGCAGGCTGTGGAAGTTGACGTTGGCGCCGGACAGAATGGCAGCCATCCGGCCACCCCTGACCTGCTCCCGCTCGCTGTAGGCCTTGAGGCCTGCCAACGACAGGGCGCCCGAAGGCTCGGCAATGGCGCGGCAGTCGTCGAAGATGTCTTTCAGTGCGGCGCAGATCTGATCGTTGGAGACGGTCACCACCTCGTCCAGATACTGGTTGCACAGGCGGAAGGTCTCCTCGCCGATGCGCTTGACCGCTACCCCGTCCGCAAACAGCGAGACCCGCTCCAGATTGACAGGTTCACCGGCCGCCATGGCAGCCTTGAGACAGGCGGAGCCCTCCGCCTCCACCCCGATCACCTTCACATCCGGCAGCAGCTGCTTGATATAGACCGCCACCCCGGCGGCCAACCCGCCACCGCCCACCGGCACGAATACGTGAGTGAGGTGGGTATCCTGCTCCAGCAGCTCCTTGCCGATGGTGCCCTGCCCGGCGATCACCTCAACGTCGTCAAACGGCGGGATCAGGGTGTAGCCCTCCAGCGTGGCGAGGCGGCGGCTCTCGCCATAAGCCTCGTCGAAGCTGTTGCCAAACAGCATGACGTTGCCGCCCTGCCGGCGTACCGCATCGATCTTGATGTCCGGCGTGGTCTTGGGCATCACGATGATCGCCTTGATGCCGAGCTTGGCGGCCGACAGGGCGACCCCCTGCGCGTGGTTGCCGGCGGAGGCGGCGATAACGCCGCGCGCCTTCTGCTCCTCGGTCAGGGTAGCGATCTTGTGGTAGGCGCCGCGCAGCTTGAAGGAGTGGACCGGTTGCAGATCCTCCCGCTTCAGGCTGACATGGTTACCGAGCCGCTCGGAAAGTTTCTTCAGGGTTTGCAAGGGGGTCACCCGCGCCGCCTCATAGACGGGGGAGAGCAACACCTTGCGTAGATAATCCGCCGCAGAGACCATGATTTATTCCCCCAGCATTGAGCGATCGCGCACCGCGCCTTTATCGGCGCTGGTGGCGAACATGGCGTAGGCGCGCAGGGCAAAGGAGACCTGACGCTGACGATCGAGCGGCCTCCAGCCCCGAGCCTCTACGGCGACACGGCGGGCAGCCAGCACGCTGTCGGCCACTTCCAGCACCATGCTGCGGGCCGGGATGTTGATGCTGATGATGTCGCCATCCTCCACCAGACCTATGGTGCCGCCAGAAGCGGCCTCCGGCGAGACGTGGCCAATGGAGAGACCCGAGGTGCCGCCGGAGAAGCGGCCATCGGTGATCAGCGCACACTTCTTGCCGAGGCCCATGGATTTCAGATAGGTGGTGGGGTAGAGCATCTCCTGCATGCCGGGGCCCCCTTTCGGCCCTTCGTAGCGGATCACCACCACCTCGCCCGCTTTCACTGTGCCATCCAGAATGCCGTTCACCGCGCTCTCCTGACTCTCGAATACCCGGGCCGGGCCACGGAAGGTGAGGTTCTCCTCATCCACCCCGGCAGTCTTGACGATGGCACCGTTGACCGCGAGGTTGCCGGAAAGCACGGCAAGGCCCCCCTCCTGGCTGTAGGCGTTATCCAGCGAGCGGATGCAGCCCTCGGCGCGGTCCAGATCCAGCTCCGGCCAGCGGCAATCCTGACTGAACGCCTTGGTGGTGCGGATCCCGGCCGGGCCAGCGCGGTAGAAGTCCACCACCTCCTGACTCGGCTGGCGGCTGACGTCATATTCATTGAGCTGTTCGACGAGGGAGCAACCCAGCACGGTACGGGTATCGCCATGCACCAGACCCGCTTTTTCCAGCTGGCCCAGAATGGCGACCACGCCACCGGCACGGTGTACATCTTCCATGTGATATTTCTGGGTGGAGGGCGCCACCTTGCACAGTTGAGGCACTTTGCGGGACATGCGGTCGATATCAGCCATGGTGAAGTCCACCCCGGCCTCCTGCGCCGCCGCCAGCAGGTGCAGCACGGTATTGGTAGAGCCGCCCATGGCGATATCGAGCGCCATGGCGTTCTCGAACGCCGCCTTGGTAGCGATATTGCGCGGCAGGGCGGTCTCGTCATCCTGTTCATACCAGCGCTTGGCCAAAGTCACGATGCGCTGACCCGCCAACTTGAACAGCTGCTCGCGATCGGCGTGGGTTGCCAGCATGGAGCCGTTGCCCGGCTGGGAGAGGCCCAGCGCCTCGGTCAGGCAGTTCATGGAGTTGGCGGTAAACATGCCGGAGCAGGAGCCGCAAGTAGGGCAGGCACTGCGCTCCACCTGTTCGCTCTGGGCGTCCGACACCTTGGGGTCGGCGCCCTGGATCATGGCGTCCACCAGATCCAGCTTGATGATCTGGTCGGAGAGCTTGGTCTTGCCCGCTTCCATCGGGCCGCCGGAGACAAAAATGACCGGGATATTGATACGCAGGGCCGCCATCAGCATCCCCGGGGTGATCTTGTCGCAGTTGGAGATGCAGACCATGGCGTCGGCGCAGTGGGCGTTGACCATGTACTCCACCGAGTCGGCAATCAGCTCCCGCGATGGCAGGGAGTAGAGCATGCCGCCGTGGCCCATGGCGATACCGTCATCCACTGCTATGGTGTTGAACTCCTTGGCAACGCCGCCTGCGGCCTCGATCTCGCGCGCCACCAGCTGGCCCAGGTCCTTGAGGTGGACGTGGCCCGGCACGAACTGGGTGAAGGAGTTGACCACGGCGATGATGGGCTTGCCGAAATCCTGATCGGTCATTCCGGTGGCACGCCACAGGGCGCGGGCCCCGGCCATGTTACGTCCGTGGGTGGTGGTGGCGGATCTCAACTTCGGCATTGTCTCTACTCCCTGAATGCCCATATGGGCTCGATGCGTTATGCGGTGATGATACGAGTGGATCTGAATCGACCCTGGTGAAGACTCCTCTGGGAAGCGCTCACCGGAAGCGATTCGGGGAGACACAGCGCCCCCCCTCTCTCATCAGTCGTTGACGGGCGTCAGCCAGCCCCACTTGTCTTCGGTCTGGCCATTGAACAGGCCGAAGAAGGCGTTCTGCAACTGCTCTGTCACCGGACCACGGCTGCCAGCGCCCACCTTCATCCGATCGACGGAACGCACCGGGGTCACCTCGGCGGCGGTGCCGGTCATGAAGATTTCGTCTGCCACATAGAGCGCCTCACGGGGCAGCGCCTGCTCGCGCACCTCGTAACCCAAGTCGCGCGCCAGCGTCATGATGGTGTCGCGGGTGATTCCGGGCAGGATGGCGGCGGTAGCGGGCGGTGTGAACAGTACGCCATTCTTCACCAGGAACAGGTTCTCCCCCGCCCCTTCGCTCAGATAGCCGTTCACATCCAGCGCCAGCCCCTCGGCAAAGCCGTTGCGCTTGGCCTCGCGGCTAATCAGCTGGGAAGAGAGGTAGTTACCGCCCGCCTTGGCGCCGGTGGGGATGGTGTTGGGAGCGAGCCGATTCCAGGAGGTGACGCAGACATCCACCCCGTTTTTCAGTCCCTCTTCGCCCAGATAGGCGCCCCACGGCAGGGCGGCCACCATCAGGTCGGCCTTGGCATCCAGCGGCGGATGCAGCCCCAGCCCCACGTTGCCGACAAAGGCCAGCGGGCGCAGGTAGCCGCTCTTCAGGCCGTTCTCGCGCACCACGGTGCGGCAGGCTTCATTCACTTCGGACTCGCTGTAGGGGACGTCCATCCAGTAGATCTTGGCGGAGTCGAACAGGCGGCGGGTGTGCTCCTGCAGACGGAAGATGCAGGTGCCTTTGGGGGTATCGTAGGCACGCACCCCCTCGAACACCGAGGAGCCGTAGTGCAGGGCGTGGCTCATCACGTGCACCTGGGCATCCTGCCAGGGCACCAGTTTGCCGTTGAACCAGATGTATTGCGGGTGAGTGGCGGATTGGGAAGGCTGTGACATTGGCTTGGCTCCTTAAGCTCTGATCCGGGGTTGCTGTTCCAGTGCATCGACCCGGGAAACGTCCACCAGCTTCACCAGCTGGCTCCACAACTGCTGGATGGGACGCACCGACTCGACAGTAACCGTGATCCGCAGCTGTTGGCAATCCTGCTCCATATTAAGGGCGCAGAGATTGAAACCGCGGTGACGCACCACCCGCAGCACCCGCTCCATCACTTCGGGTCTGGGCTGGGCGTGGATATGCAGGGTGTGTTGTGCAAATGCGGGCTGGGCAAGGGTGTGCGGGTTCATGGGCGTTGCTCCATCATCTGGTGGTTGGCGACTCCCGGCGGAACCAGGGGCCAGACGTTTTCTTCCTCTGAAATAGCCACATGCAGCAGGTAGGCACTCTCGCTTGTCAGCAGGCGATCGAGGGCTCCGGCTATCTGCTCCTTGCATGTGATGGTCTCGCCCGGAATGCCGAAGGCGGCAGCCAGGACGACGAAATCGGGGTTGTCGGAGAGGATGGTCTCGCTGTAGCGGCCGTCGAAGAACAGCTCCTGCCACTGGCGCACCATGCCGAGGCGCTGGTTATCCAGCAGCACCATCTTCACCTTGAGCTGAGCGCGGCGGATGGTGCCGAGCTCCTGCACGTTCATCATGAAGGAGCCATCACCGCTCACCAGCACCACTTCATCCTCCGGGCGCGACATCTTGGCGCCGATGGCGGCAGGCAGACCAAAGCCCATGGTGCCGAGACCGGCGCTGGAGAGGTGGTTGCGCGGGCTGGTGAAGCGCATGTGCTGGGCCACCCACATCTGATGCTGACCCACGTCGCAAGCCACCACGCTGCTCTCCGGCAACTTGGCAGAAAGCTGCTTGAGCAGGGCCGGGGCGTAGATGGCCTGACCCGGGTGATCGTAGCGAAATGCATATTCGCGGGCCATGGCGGCGCAGTGTTCACGCCAGGGGGCGATGTCGAGAGTCATGGCGAGGCGCGGCAGCACCTGTTTGAGATCCGTGGTGATACCCACCTCGGCAGCGCGGCGCTTGCCGAACTCGGCAGCATCCACATCGAGATGGATCACCTTGGCCTCGGGGGCGAACTCTTCCAGCTTG
Source organism: Aeromonas sp. s13 (assembly GCF_040907905.1). Lineage (NCBI taxonomy): Bacteria > Pseudomonadati > Pseudomonadota > Gammaproteobacteria > Aeromonadales > Aeromonadaceae > Aeromonas > Aeromonas sp. s13. Next base: position 86,096 of record NZ_JBFOCS010000082.1, read on the forward strand.
CCGGTCACCCTGTCATCGAAACGGGCGCCCACCACCAGCAACAGATCGCACTGCTGCACCGCATAGTTGGCGGCCTTGGTGCCGTGCATGCCGAGCATGCCGAGGTAAACGGGGCTATCGGGGTCGAGCGCGCCAATCCCCTTAAGAGTGGTGACCGCAGGCATGCCGGTGGCGGCGGCAAAGTCACGCAACTGTTGCTCGGCATTGGCCATGCCCACTCCGCCACCGACGTAGAGCACTGGACGCTCGGCGGCGGCCAGCAGGGTGCGGGCCGCGGCCAGATCCGAGGGGTTGAGCACCTCCGGCTCTTCCACTGCAAACAGCGGGCTCTGGGCAGGCACTGCGGCCAGTTGCACATCCTTGGGGAGATCGATCAGCACAGGGCCGGGTCGACCTTCGGTGGCGATAGCGAAAGCCTCTGCCAACACCCGCCCCAGATCGGCGGCATCGGTCACCATGAAGGAGTGCTTGGTGCAGGAGAGAGACATGCCGAGCACGTCGACCTCCTGAAATGCATCGGTACCGATGGCTGAACAGGGCACCTGACCGCTGATGGCCACCAGCGGCACCGAATCGAGCAGCGCCTCCGCCAGACCGGTCACCAGATTGGTGGCGCCGGGGCCGGAGGTGGCGATGCAGACCCCCACCTGACCGGAGGCGCGGGCATAACCCACAGCCGCCATGGCGGCGCCCTGCTCGTGGCGACAGAGCTGATGGGCCAGACCACCGTCATACAAGGCATCGTAGACCGGCATGATGGCCCCGCCCGGGTAACCAAACACCTGGGTCACACCCTGTTTCTTGAGAGCCTGTACCAAAAACTGCGCGCCGTTCATGTGGAAAATCCTGTCCTTTGGTCGAAAAAAAACCCCCGAGCTGTGAGGCTCGGGGGTCGCTTGCTTCGTTCTGTCCGGTGGTGGGTCTATCCCTTGTTCCGTGCAGCTAAACGAGCCCCGAGCGGTGAGATAATAATCACCACTAGAACCACAATAATGCTGACGAAACGGGAGGCCATGTTCATAGTTACAACCGGAAATCCTGTGAAATTGGGGCGGTTTCTACCGCGAATGGCTATTAGAACTAGCACGGTGATTTTTATTGGGCAAGCCTTTTTTCTGTGACAACCCACTGATTTTGGCTATTCCTCAGCCGGAACTCTGGAATAAAAAACCAACAACAAGCAGTTAGTCAGAACATATATCAACTCAAGGACGGGATTTATGTCATTAGCTGTGGTTTATAGCCGTGCCAGCCTCGGGATCGCGGCCCCGCAAGTTACAGTGGAAGTTCACCTCTCCAACGGCCTGCCCGCCTTCAACATGGTCGGCCTGCCGGAAACCTCGGTGAAGGAGTCGCGAGATCGGGTGCGCAGCGCCCTGCTCAACGGCAATTTCGAGTTCCCGAGCAAACACATCACAGTCAATCTGGCCCCCGCCGACCTACCCAAGGAGGGAGGCCGTTTCGATCTGGCCATCGCCATCGGCATTCTTGCCGCTTCCAAGCAGATACCTGCAAAATATCTGCTCGATCACGAATTTTTAGGGGAATTGGCCCTGACCGGAGAGATCCGCCCCGTGCTCGGGGTGCTGCCCGCCGTGCTCGCCTGCCGGGATGCGGGGCGCACCCTGCTGGTACCGCGAGAGAACGGCCCGGAAGCCTCCCTCATTCAGGATGCCGAGGTGCGCACCGCCCACCAGCTGCTGGCAGTCACCGCCTGGCTGGCAGGACAATACGAACTGCCACTGCCGAATCCCCAAAGCGCGGAGAGCCTGCCCGATGTGCCAGACCTGCAGGATGTGATCGGCCAGTCACAGGCCAAGCGGGCACTGGAGATCGCCGCCGCCGGCAGCCACAACCTGCTGTTCATCGGCCCGCCCGGCACCGGCAAGAGCATGCTGGCCAGCCGACTGCCCGGCATCTTGCCGCCGCTGAGCGAGCAGGAAGCGCAGCAGACCGCCGCCATCCACTCCATCGGTGGCCTCACCCCGCGCGCCGGTCACTGGCACCACAGGCCATACCGCACGCCGCACCACAGTGCCTCGGCAGTGGCGCTGGTGGGCGGTGGCAGCCACCCGCGGCCCGGCGAAATATCGTTGGCCCACAACGGGGTGCTGTTTCTGGATGAATTGCCCGAGTTCGAGCGCAAGGTGCTCGACTCCCTGCGCGAACCACTGGAGACGGGCCACATCACCATCAGTCGGGCCGCCCGTCAGGTGGATTTTCCCGCTCGCTTCCAGCTGGTCGGCGCCATGAACCCCAGCCCCTGCGGCCACTATGGTGACGGCCAGACCCGCTCCAGCCCGGATCAGATCTTGCGCTACCTCGGCAAGCTCTCCGGCCCCTTTCTCGACCGCTTCGACCTGACGGTGGAGGTGCCGCTGCTGCCCAAGGGGAGCCTGACCGGCAAGGCGGAGCGGGGGGAGTCGAGCCAGCAGATCCGCGATCGGGTGCTGGCAGCACGGGAGCGTATGCTGAGCCGCAACGGCAAGCTCAACAACCTGCTTGATAGCCGCGAGATAGAGGATATTTGCCGACTATCAGCGCAAGATGCCGAATTTTTGGAAAATGCTATCCAGAAGCTGGGGCTCAGCATCCGGGCCTGGCATCGCATCCTGCGGGTGTCACGCACCATCGCCGATCTGGCCGGGCAATCCGCCATCGGCAAGGAGCATCTTATCGAGGCGCTCGGTTATCGCGCCATGGACAGGCTGCTGTCGCGATTGCGCAGCAGCTGACAGAAGGGAAAGGGTGAGTCCGACTCCGTAACGGCTCTGAATGGTCTCACGGGCAATCGGCTGATATTATGGCCACAGATCTGACCACTTGATGGCCCTTTATCGACAGCAAGACGGACCCGACTCATGCCCAACAAGCTGACAGAGCGACTGCGCGGCAGCCTCTCCACCCTGCTCTATTTTTTCAACACCCTCTTCTGGTTTGTCCCCATCTTCTCGCTGGGTCTGCTCAAGCTCCTGCTCCCCCTCAAGGGGTGGCGCACCCTCTGCAACTGGCTGCTCGATGGCTGTGCCAGCTGCTGGATCGGTTTCAACAATCTGATCCAGAAAACCATCATCAAAACCCCTTTCGAGGTGGTCGGAGTGGACAAAGGGCGCCGGAATGAGTGGTATATGGTGATTGCCAACCATCAATCCTGGGTCGACATACTGGTACTGCAGCGGGTTTTTAACCAAAAAATCCCCTTCCTGAAGTTTTTCCTCAAGAAAGAGCTGATTTGGGTACCTTTTCTCGGCCTGGCATGGTGGGCGCTCGACTTCCCCTTCATGCGCCGATATTCCAGGAAATTTCTGGAAAAGCATCCCCATATGAAGGGAAAAGACATAGAGACAACCCGTAAAGCCTGTGCCAGGTTCCGCCACATTCCGGTGAGTGTGATGAACTTCGTCGAAGGCACCCGCTTCACCAAGGGCAAACATCAGAAGCAGGGTTCGCCCTATCGTCACCTGCTCCACCCGAAAGCAGGCGGCATCGCCTTTACCCTGGCAGCCATGGGTGATCAGTTGCATCAACTGGTGGATGTCACCATCGCCTATCCGGACGGCATTCCCAGCTACTGGGACTTCATGTGTGGCCGGGTCGGGCAAATCAAGGTTCAGATCCGCTATTTGCCGATCGACCGCAAGCTGGTGGGGGATTACTTCAATGACCCCGAGTTCCAACAAGAGTTTCAACAGTGGTTGAACGGGATCTGGCACGAAAAGGACCAGACCCTGAGCCAACTGCTGGCAACCAAGGCGCAGTAAACATTCATGCTATCCCTGCTTCCCGGCCCGCTGGTGCTGATCATCAGCGCGGGCCTGACCATCCTTTTCACCGCCTTGTGCGCCAGTCTGATCCTGCTGGTGTCGCTGGCCAAACTGCTGCTGCCGATCCCGGCCTTTAGCCGCGCCTGCAGCCGGCTCAACAACCGCTTCATGCGCCTGTGGCTGGCCTGCAATGCGCTGGTGATCCGCCTCACCACCCGCATTGACTGGCAGGTGGAGGACAATACCAAGCTGCGCAAGGATGGCTGGTATCTCATCATCAGCAACCATATGAGCTGGACCGATATCGTGGTGCTCGGCCACCTGTTCCGCGACAGGCTGCCGGTGCCCAAGTTCTTTATGAAGCACGAGCTCATCTACATCCCGCTGCTGGGGCTCGCCTGCTGGGGGCTCGATATGCCCTTTATGCGCCGCTATTCGCGAGAATTTCTGTTAAGAAATCCGCACCTGCGCGGCAAGGATATCGAGACCACCCGCAACGCCTGCGAGAAGTTTCGCCACATCCCCACCACTGTCATCAACTTCGTGGAAGGGACCCGCTTCACCGAGCAGAAACGGGACGCATCACGCTCCCGCTATCGCCATCTGATGCCGCCCAAGGCGGCGGGGCTGGCCTTTACGCTGGCAGCCATGGGCGAACAGTTCGACAGCCTGATAAACGTCACCATCCGCTATCCGGACAACGCCGAGACCCCGTTCAAGGACTTCCTGATGGGGCGGGTAAAACGCATTCAGGTGCGGATTGAGGAGCTGCCGGTGAATGAGCAGCTGATAGGAGATTACTTCAACGACAAGCAGTTCAAGCGCGGTTTTCAGGAGTGGCTAAACCAGCGCTGGCAGGAGAAGGACGAGGTGCTGGAGGGGTGGCAGAGCGGTCAGTCACCGCTGCCAGTTGCCGCCAAATCCGGGGAGGAATCCAAAGAGAGCGCAGAAGCCAACTCGACCAACTGATCTTCGGAAAAGACTGCAATACCGTGGCGGCGTAGCAGGGCGGTGGTCTTGCCCTCGCCCGCCACAGAAATGCCCTCAAAGCGGCCGTTATAGATACGGCCGCTGCCACATGAGGGGCTCCCCTCTTTCAGCAGCGCGAAGCGAATGCCCTGCGTCTGACAGATTTCCAACGCCAACTCGGCGCCGCGATCAAACTCTTCAGTCACATCCAGCCCGCTCGCCGTCACTACACGCTCGCCCTGCCGCTCGGCAGGGGGGCGTGGGGTCGGCAAACCGCCAGCCACTTCGGGGCAGAAGGCCAGCGCCCGCCCCTCGGCACCCAGCTCACTCAGCCAGTCGCTGACGATCCCCTTGCATTGACCATCGTAGCGCACCGGCTGACCCAGCAGGCAGGCACTCACCAGCACCTTGTGCACACCGGTCTCACTCATGCTTCCGCTCCGTGCATCACCTGATCGAACATCACGCAGCAGGGGGTTTCCAACCGGTAGAGAATGGCGGGGCGCTGTTTGCCGGTGCGCTTGCGGCCGGTATCCACCAGAATGTCGGCGCGATGAATCCGCTTGCGAAATGCCGCCGTATTCATGGGTGTTTGCAGGATGATTTCGAAGGCGCGCTGCACCTCGGAGAGGGTGAACTCGGGCCCCAGCAGTTGCAGCGGCAGGGTGCTGTAGCGGCTCTTGATCCGCAGCCGCTCCAGCCCCTTGGCGATGAGCTGGACATGGTCGAAGGCGAGGCTCAGCCCCGGCAGGTTGGCGAGTGGATGCCAGCAGCCGTGGATCGCTTCCACTTCCGGATCCACCAGACAGAGATAGACCAGGGTCGTGGACCAGCCGCGGGGATCCCGCTCCAGATTGCCGAGGGTGCAGACCTGCTCGCTGTAGCAGTGACCGAGCCCCCACTCCGCTAGCAGACGGCGCTGGGCGGCATCCAGATCCCGATCCCGGGTCTCATCGATGCGCAGCGCAGGCAGTTGCCAGCAGTGGGCAAAGGGGGGGCGATCGCGGGTCTCGAGGAGCAGCTCGAGCCGCTCCTCATGCAACCGCAGCACCACCATATCCAGACTCATTCTCAGCATGCCGATCGCCCTGCTCGCCTTCCATTAATGTTTGGTAGATAATATCACATGAATAGTATGTGCAGGAGCCAATCATGGGAACCGTCGCCAGCCTGGATATTGATGCGCAGAAGGGCTTTACCCCCCTCTGCCCGAACGAACTGCCCGTCGCGGGCGGTGATGATATTGTGGCTGCGCTCAACGCTCAGGCCACCCTCGCCACGCTGCGGATCGGCAGCAAAGACTCTCACCCCGCCAATGCCGACTGGGCCGTTTCTGACCCCGCCGGCATGCTGCTGCCGCTGGATCTGCCCAACGCCGACCTCACCTGGCCGGTGCACTGCGTACCGGGCAGCAAAGGCTTCGAGCTGCTCGACGGCCTGCCCGCTCCCATCGACTATGACTTCTTCGTCTGGAAGGGGGTCGAGCCTGATCTGCATCCCTACGGCACCTGCTTCCACGACCTGGCAGAACGGCGCAGCACCGGACTCATCGAATTCCTGCAAGCCCGCAAGGTCGATACCGTACTGGTCGGCGGCCTCGCCACCGACTACTGTGTCAAAACCAGCGTGCTGCAACTGCGTCGCGCCGGTTTCCGGGTGATCGTCCATCTCGATGCCTGCCGTGGCATCGCCCCCGCGACGGTTGCCAGCGCCCACACCCAGATGATCGAGGCTGGTGCCGAACTGGCCCAGACCCTGATCGATGTACAACGCCTGCTGGACGCCTGATATGCCACCGATTCTTACCAGCCTGCTCGACACCGATGCCTGCACGTTACATATGCGGCAGGGGAGCACCATCGTGCTCACCAGTCTGCGAGGAGCCTGATATGCCCCCAATCCTCACCAGCCTGCTCGACACCGACGCCTACAAGCTGCATATGCAGCAGGCGGTGTTCCATCGCTATCCGGATGCCGAGGTGGTGGCCGAGTTTCACAGCCGCAATGAAGAGGATCTGCTGCCCATGATGGGGCAGATCGAGGAGCAACTGCGCCTCGCCGGATCCCTGCGACTGACCAGGCCAGAGCTCGATTTTCTGGCCGAGCGTCCCTTCTTCACCCCTGACTATCTCGACCACCTGCGCCGCAAGCCGCTCGATGCCTCCCTGCTCAAGGTGTTCGAGCAGGATGGCCGCATCAATGTGCGGGTCGAGGGCCCCTGGCAGGATGTGATCCTGTGGGAGATCCCGGTGCTCGCCATCATCAGCGAGATGCGCAACCGCTTCCGCTACCCCCAGTTCGGCGTCAGCCACGCGCTGGAGCGGCTCGATCAGAAGATCGACAAGCTGGAGAAGGAGCTGAGCAGCGACGAGATGAGCGAGTTCAACCTCATCGACTTCGGCACCCGCCGCCGCTTCTCCCACGCGGTACAGGATGCGGTAGTGGGTCGCCTCAAGGAGCGGCTGCCGGCGTTTCGCGGCACCAGCAACTACATGCTGGCCCAGAAGTACAAGCTGCCCGCGGTCGGCACCCAGGCCCATGAGTGGTTCCAGGCGCACCAGCAGCTCGGCTTCCCGCTGGAGCACAGCCAGCGCGCTGCCCTCACCAGCTGGCTGGACGAGTTCACCGACCATCTCGGCATCGCCCTGACCGACTGCATTACCATGGATGCCTTCCTGCGTGACTTCGACTTCGAGCTGGCCAGCAGCTATCAGGGCTTGCGCCACGACTCCGGCGATCCGGTGGTGTGGGGCGAGAAGGCGATCAGCCACTATCAGCGCCTCGGCATCGACCCTACCGACAAGACCCTGGTCTTCTCCGACGGGCTCAACCTCGACAAAGCGGTGCAGCTGTTCCGCCACTTCCGCGGCCGCATCAACACCAGCTTCGGCATCGGCACCAAGCTCACCTGCGATCTGCCCGGTGTCAGCCCGATGAACATCGTCTTCAAGCTGATCGAGTGCAATGGAGGCCCGGTAGCCAAGATCTCCGACAGCCCGGGCAAGACCCTCTGTCGGGATGCGGAGTTTATCCGCAACCTCAAACAGGCGTTCCACGTCGGGGTCTGATCTTCCCGACAACCAGAAAACAAAAAGCCCGCCGGTTCACACCGGCGGGCTTTTTTAATCAACTCAAAAAGTATCAGTCTTTCTTGGCCAGCAGGAACTGCACCAGCTTGTTGAACTGCTCTTGAGAGGTGATGGATTCAATCTTCACCATGTACTTGCCGTTCACCAGGAAGGCCGGTACACCGCGAATGTTGTAGCTCTCGGTGTTGCGATCGAACTGGGAGACCATGCCGGAGACGGCGAAACTGTCGACGGCACCGTCGAACTCTTCAGCCGGTACGCCGTTGTCCACGAAGATCTTCTTCACGTCGTCACGGCTCATCGGCGGCTGACGCTGGGTGTGGATCTTGGTGAAGATGGCCGGGGTCAGCTTGGCTTCGGCGTTGAGCAGGCTGGCAACGGCATAGGCACGCTGCATCTCGGGGCCCATCTCGCGGCCGAGGAAGGCAACCGGGTTCTTCTTGAGGGGCACACCCTCTGGCAACCCGGCCTTCAACTGTTCAACGATCGGTTCGAAGGTAGCGCAGTGCGGGCAGTAGTAGGAGAAAAACTCCATCACTTCCGGCTGGGCACTGCCAGTCTGTTTGACCACATCGTAGTTGACGCCTTCCTTGAACTCGGGGGCGGCGTGAACCATGGGGATCATCAGCATGGCAGCAAGGAAAAATAGAACTTTTTTCATGATGTTTCCTGTTAAGGGATCACTGTGAGGCACGCCCGGCGAACCGAAGCAGTGCCAAGCCTATTGTTTCGCCATGCTGACGTCAATGGCCAGGGCCGGAGATCGAGTCCCCCTTGCCGCACAAGATCCCTTCTATTTCACCAGTTTGGCATCAGACTCAACGGCGGTGCCTTCAGCGTTTCCAGCTGATCGTGCAGGGTCGCAATCTGTTGACGCCAGTAGTGATCGGTATTGAACCAGGGGAAGTGACGGGGGAAGGCGGGATCTTCCCAGCGCCGTGCCAGCCAGGCCATGTAATGAACGATGCGCATCGCCCGCAGCGGCTCGATCAGCGCCAGCTCCCGCGAGTCGAACTCCATAAACTCCTCGTAGCCCGCCAGCAGGGTATCGAGCTGGATCTGCTGCTCGTGGCGCTCGCCGCTGAGCATCATCCAGAGATCCTGAATCGCGGGGCCGGTGCGGCAATCATCGAGGTCGACAAACATGGGGCCATCGCGCCACAGGATGTTGCCCGGGTGGCAATCGCCATGCAGGGAGATCTGCGCCACATCCAGGGTCATGGCGTCGCTGACATGCTTGATCAGCTCGTCGAGTACCCCGAAGAATTGCTTCGCTAGCCCGCTTGGCAGCCACTCGCCAGACGCCAGCAGCTGACGCGGTTCATGCAGCATGCTCTCCACATCGAGCCGCACCCGATGGTGAAACGGCTTGCTGGCGCCGATCTGATGAATGCGACCGAGGAAACGCCCCACCCACTCAAGCTGGTCGAGATTATCCACCTCGAACTGGCGGCCACCGACGCTCTGCCAGATGGCAAAGGGGTAACCCTCGTGCTCCAGCAGGGTCTCGCCCGCGAAGGCGAGCGGCGCGGCGACCGGGATCTCAGCCTCCGCGAGACGGGTGGCAAACTCGTGCTCCTCGAGGATCTGGGCCCGGCTCCAGCGGCCGGGACGGTAGAACTTCACCACATAGCGGCGACGATCCTCATCCTGAAACTGGTAGACCCGGTTTTCGTAGCTGTTGAGCTCGATAAGGCCGGAGTCGAGCCGCAGGCCACTGAGATCGAGCGCATCCATGATGAGGTCGGGATTGAGGTCGGAATAGTTGAAACGCATGTCATCCACCATAAGAAAGGGGCGCCGTTGCGCCCCATTCTATCACTACTGACCGGCATTGCCGTGCTCGCTGGTGACCGGACTGGTGTCACGCCCGGCCCGCAGCCACACGCAGTTACAACCGGCTGATAAACTTGCTGCCCTGGCGCAGGTTGCCCTTGCGGTCATCGGGCGCCGCTCCCTCCCGTTTCAGCACGAACTGGATATCCAGCGCCGGTCGTTTCAGGTTGTAGGGATCGACCGCCAGACTGACCGGCAGGGTGTAGATCTCGCCCGCCTTCAGGGTCACTTCACGGGGGCCGAACCACTGATACTCGGGCAAGCCCTCCACATCCAGCTGGTAGGTCTGGGACTGCAGGGTCTTGTTGAGGATCTTGAGGGTGTAGGTGTTCTCAATCAGCCCCTCGCTGTTTTCGCGGAACAGCTGGTTGCGATCCCGCAGGATATCGAGCCCCATCGGCATGATGGACATGGCGTTGTAGACAAATACCCCCAGCATCACCGCCATCACCAGCCCGTAACCAATCAGCTTGGGCCGAGCCACATGGGTGGAGTCGTTGGCCAGCTTGTGCTCTGTGGTGTAGCTGATGAGCCCTTTCGGGTAGCCCATCCGCTCCATGGTCTGGTCGCAGGCATCGACGCAGGCGCCGCAGTTGATGCACTCGTACTGCAGGCCGTCGCGGATATCGATACCGGTCGGGCAGACCTGCACGCAAAGATCGCAGTCGATACAGTCACCCAGCCCCATCGCCTTGGGATCCGCCTTGCGAGAACGGGCGCCACGGGTCTCGCCACGCTTGGTGTCATAGCCGACGATGAAGGTGTCCTTGTCGAACATGGCGGACTGGAAGCGGGCATAGGGGCACATGTGGATACACATGATGGCACGCATCCAGCCAGCGTTGCCGTAGGTAATGATGGTGAAGAAGAGCACCCAGAACAGCACCCATCCGCTGGCCTGCAGAGTGAAGAGGTCCGGCACCAGTTCAGTTACATCCTGGAAGTAGGCGACGAAGGTCAGGCCGGTCACCAGCGAGATCGCCAGCCAGGCCAGATGCTTGGCCCCCTTGCGGGCCAGCTTCTCGCCGCTCCAGGGCGCCTCGTCCAGCTTGCGCCGCTTGTTGGCGGGCCCTTCCAGCTTCTCTTCAAACCAGATGAACATGAAGGTCCAGACTGTCTGCGGGCAGAGATAGCCACACCAGACCCGACCGAGGAAGGTGGTAATAAAGAAGAGTCCGAAGGCGGCGATCATGAAGAGCCAGGCGAGCAGGGTCAGATCCTGCGGCCAGATGGTGGCGCCAAAGATATGGAACTGCTGGTGACCGAGGTCGAACAGCACCGCCTGTCGCCCGTCGTAACGCAGCCAGGGCAGCAGCACGAACAGCGCCACAAAGAACCAGCCCATGGCCTTGCGCATCCGCTGCCAATACCCTTTCTGGGCACGCACATAGATGCGGTTACCCGGGTTGAATCTGTCGTCGCTGGCTTTGAACGTATTGGGGTTGAAGGTCCCGGTTACGCCCTTGTCGGTGACGTCCTTGATATCGATTTTATCGTGGTCGGCCATTGCAAGACATCGCTCCCTTATTTGTTATGGAGCGGATTATATCTTAAACAGCATGCTAATTGTGTGGATTAGATGTATCTAATATTGGGGTTGGATCGCAATTTTCTGCAACAAAAAAGCGCATCACCCCGGGGTGATGCGCTTCCGCTAAAGATTCACTTGATTCCGCGGGCCTTGAGCAGTGCCTCTTTGAAATCGGGCACGTGATCCTTGGCCAGACCGGGGATCATCGCCTGCTTGTCGGATTCCCGCATCTTGAGGTGATAGATCAGCATGTCGTCGGTCAGCTCGGACAGAGGCCCTTCAAATCCCGCTTCTTGGGCCAGTTTGGCAACAAACTGCACCAGGCTGAGATCCTGTTCCTTGATCCAGGCAGGCTGCAACAACTCCAGCAGCTCTTCGATACGATGACATTGCATAGACAACCTCTTTAATCTGTCACGTTAAATTCAGGCAACCTTACCCATCAAGGCTACTTCGATTCGATCCCGCCCATTATGCTTGGCCTGATAGAGTGCCGCATCCGCTTTTTGGATCAAATCGGCGATTTTCATGCTGTTGTCCGGTATCAGTGTCGCAACACCAAAACTACATGTGACCCGACCGGAGACCAGTGACTTCTGGTGCGGGATGGCCAGCTCCTTGAGCGCCTGCCGCACATTGTCCGCCACCTGCAGTGCCCCCTGCATGCCGGTGCAGGGCAGCAGCAATGCAAACTCTTCGCCACCGTAACGGGCCGCCAGATCGTCCTCGCGCCGCTCCACCTCGGCCAGCAGCCCCGCCACCTGTTGCAGGCAGTCATCCCCCAGCTGATGGCCGTAGAGATCGTTGAACTGCTTGAAGTAATCCACATCCACCAGCACCAGCGACAACGGCGCCCGGGCGCGGTGACAGCGCCGCCAGGCCCGCTCCAGAGAGTCGTCGAGATGGGCGCGGTTGGCGATGCCGGTCAGTCCGTCGAGGCGGGAGGTGAGGCGCAAATGCTCGGAGACAGCCTTCAGTTCGGCAACCAGCTCGGCGTTGGAGAAACGGTGGTGGAGCGAGGCGATCTGATCCCGCCGCATCCGGCGCAGCAGGGTCGGCAGAAAGACAAACAGATAGCCCGCCAGCATGCAGGAGACGATCCGCTCCTGCTCGTTGCCATTGCCCAGCTCGAACAGCATCGCCATGCCCAGCGGCAGGGCGGAACCATAGAGGGTACGGCGGCTGCCAAACAGCATGATGGCGCTGCCGGTAAGAATGAGGCTGGAGAGCATCATCATGGCGGCCCGGTAGGTATCGGGCAGCTTGTCCATGTAGAGCAGTACCCCGAGGGCCCAGATGATGGAGGTGATGGTGGCTCCGATAAAGAGCTCCCGCTCCAACACCGGCAGCGGAGTCTGGTGCAGGCGGGCTCGACGCCAGCGCAGGTGCCAGCCCCGACCCAGCAGCCACAGGAAAGTGCCTGCCAGCCAACCGAGCGCTTCGATGGCGGGTAGATAGTCGTGAAACAGCAGACTCCAGCCAAATGCCAACACGCCCAAACAGGGGAGACTGAACGATGCATGGGTATAGAGCTGGGCCATAATGGCCTGCTTAACCTGGCGTGTCACACTCTGGGTCAACTGAGTACTCCTGTACAAGAGCCGAGCAGTCTACCATTACCCCCTGACCCGCAACAATAAAGCGCCGCTTATTAAGAAGTTAATCAATCAATAACGATTTCTTCTGCGCTGGCAGGTGAGTCCTTGCTCACCCCTTCTCCAATTCGTCGAGGATCGGGCACTCGGGATTTTCATCCCCATGGCAGCAGCAGACCAACCCTTCCAGGGAGGTAAGCATCGCCTGAAGTCCAGCGATGCGGGCCCGCAGATCGACGATCTTCTCCTGCGCCAGCTTCTTCACCTGGGCGCTGGTTCTGTGCTCGTCACGGTAGAGTGCCAGCAGCTCCTGACACTCCTCCAGATTGAAGCCGGTCTCCCGCGCCCGCTTGACGAAACGCAACTCGCGCAACGCCCCCTCGGTGTAACTGCGATAGCCGTTGTCACTGCGTACCGGGGCTGTGATGAGGCCAATGCTCTCGTAATAACGGATGGTCTTGGCGGTCAGCCCAGTGGCCTTGGCAACCTTGCTGATGTTCATTTATGCCTCCTTACTGATCGGGTTGGATGCTGGCCCGTGCGCCGCCCTGGGCTGCCAGCGTTTCAATAACAGGGAATTGCTCAAAACGGTGATGCTGCTCAGGGCCATGGCCGCCCCCGCCAGCTCGGGGCTCAGGTAGCCCAGCGCCGCCAGCGGAATGCCGATGATGTTGAACACGAAGGCCCAGAACAGATTCTGCTGTATGGTGCGCCAGGTCGCCGCCGAGATATCGATGGCATCAGCCACCAGCCGCGGGTCGGAGCGCATCAGGGTGATGGAAGCTGTCTCCATCGCCACATCGGAGCCGGAGCCCATGGCGATGCCGACGTCCGCCGCGGCCAGTGCCGGGGCATCGTTCACCCCGTCCCCCACCATAGCCACCAGCCCGCGGGTTTGCGCCCGCAGCGCCTCCACTTTCTCCACCTTGCCCGCTGGCAGCACGGAGTCGAAGGCCCCGTCCAGCCCCAGCTTGGCGGCAATATGGGCCACCGGCGCCGGTGCATCGCCGCTCACCAGCCAGCTGGCGATGCCGCGCTGGCGCAGGGTGGCGATGGCTTCCGGACTCTCGGGGCGCAGGGTATCGGCCAAAGCAGCGATACCAACCACAGCACCGTCGATGGCAACCCAAACCCGGGTCGCCCCATCGGCGGCTTGTTCATCCTGTTGCGGCGGTTCAATGCCGAGCTGGGCCAGCAGGGAACCATTGCCGATGGCGACACTGTGGCCCGCCACCTGACCGACTATGCCGGCACCGACCCGCACTTCCACCGCCTCCGGCTGGGGCAGCGCCACTTCTGTGCCGACAGCCTCGCGCATCGCCAGCGCCAGCGGGTGTTCGCTCGCCTGCTGCAGGGCGGCGGCGAGGCGCAGCTGCTTATCGTTGCCGCTCCAGCTCGCCAACACCGGCTTGCCTTGAGTGAGTGTGCCGGTTTTGTCGAAGATGAGCGCCTTGATGGCGTGGGCCTTCTGCAGGGTATCCACATCCTTGATCAGAATGCCGTGGCGCGCCGCGACTCCGGTACCGGTGACGATGGCCGCCGGCGTTGCCAGCCCCAGCGCACAAGGGCAGGCGATCACCAGCACCGCCACCGCGGCCAGCAGCGCCTGAGCGAAGTCGTTACTGATGGCGTACCACACCAGCAGGGTGAACAGGGCGATGGCCATCACCACCGGCACGAACACGGCAGAGACCTTGTCCACCAGCTGTTGCAGCGGCGCCTTGCCCATCTGGGCGCTCTCCACCAGCGCGATGATCTTGTTGAGGCTGGAGTCCTCCCCCACGGTAGTGGCTTCGATCTCCAGCACACCGGAGCGGTTGATGGCGCCGCCCAGCACCTTGCCGCCCACACTGCGCGGCACCGGCAGGCTCTCGCCGGTGAGGATCGACTCGTCCAGTTCGCTGGCGCCGCTCACGATTTTGCCATCCACCGGCACCCGCTCACCCACCAGCACCCGCAGCCGATCACCGCGCAGCACCTCGTCGATGGCGACGCTCTGCCAGCTCTCGCCACGCCAGACGGTGGCGGTTTCCGGCCGCAGCGCCATCAGTTCGCGAATGGCGGACTGGGTGCTGCGTCTGGCCCTTGCCTCCAGCAACTTGCCGAGGGAGATCAGGGTAATGATGATGGCGCTCGCCTCGAAATAGAGCTTGCCGCTGGCAGCCATCCCCAGCGTCAACAACAGATAGAGGCTGTAGAAGTAGGCGGCGCTGGTGCCGGTTGCTACCAGCACATCCATATTGGCTGCGCGGTTCTTGATGGCGAGCCAGGCACCGCGATAGAAGCGGGCGCCGATCCAGAACTGCACCGGGGTGGCGAGCACCAGCTCCAGCCAGGCGGGTAGATGCCAGGGGAACAGTCCGGCCATGGCCAGCATCCCCACCAGCAGCGGTAGGGTGAGCAAAGCCGAGATGATGACCCGGGTTTGAGCCTGACGGGCTGTGGCGGCCTCCTGCGCTTCCCGCTCCAGCAACTGCTGGCGACGGCCGCTGGCCGAGCCTTGTGCCAGCTGGGCGCCAAAGCCGAGCGCCTCGATCTGCTCGCGCAAAGAGGCGGGCGTCTGCATCCCGGGGACCAGCACGATCCGGGCCTGTTCGATGGAAAAGTTGACCTCGGCCGAGATAACGCCGGGCAGCGCGGCCAGCACCTTGTTCAACCGAGCTGAACAACCGGCACAGGTCATGCCGGTAATTTGAAACAAAAAGGTCTCGCTACCGTAGTCGTAACCCTGACTCTTGATGCTGTCGAGCACCGCAGGCAGGCGATCGGGGCTGGCCAGCTCGATGGCCGCCTGCTCCAGCGTGAAGTTGACGGTGGCATCGACCCCTTCAAGCTTGTTGAGGGCGGTCGTGATGCGGCCTGCGCAGTTGGCGCAGCTCATGCCGCTGAGCGGCAACTGCAGATGAATGGGTGATTGAAGATGAGTGGTCATGTTGTTCCTCCCCGGAACCCGTCGGCACCACAAAACGCCGACTGGCAAACCCTAACCTTTACTGCAAGGGCAAGCTCAAGCCACATGATCCACTTTTTGCAGATGAAAAAAACGGCGCCGTTTGCTGCCAGAGAACAAACGGGCGCCGCATTCAGCTATTGCGCGGTGTGAGCGGAGCTCAGATACCGTACTGGGCGCGGTAAGCCTTCATGGCCGCCAGTTGCGCTGCCAGCTCCGGCTGTTCGGCCTGCTTCTCTTCCAGCTTTTCTTCCAAATAAGCGATCAGGTCGCTCATCTGGATGATGGCGATGATGTGGGCGCCGTAGTCACGCTCCACTTCCTGAATGGCGGAGAGCTCGCCCTTGCCCTTCTCCTGACGATCCAGCGCGATCAGCACGCCCGCCAGCGAGGCGCCGTTGGCCTGGATCAGATCCATGGATTCGCGGATGGCGGTGCCGGCGGTGATGACGTCGTCCACCAGCATGATGCGACCCTTGAGCGGGCTGCCCACCAGATTGCCGCCCTCGCCGTGATCCTTGGCCTCCTTGCGGTTGAAGCACCAGGGCACGTCCACATCGTGCTGCTCCACCAGCTGCACGGCGGTGGCGGAGGCGATGGGGATCCCCTTGTAGGCCGGGCCAAACAGCACATCGAACTCGATACCGGCATCCATCAGGGCGGCGGCATAGAAGCGGCCGAGACGGGCCAGATCGCGGCCGCTGTTGAACAGACCGGCGTTGAAGAAGTAGGGGCTTTTACGACCGGATTTCAGGGTAAATTCACCGAATTTGAGGACCTGTTTCTCCAGGGCGAACTCGATAAATTGACGCTGGTAGGCTTTCATTCTGGCTCCTTGCTTGGCTTGTCGTTGTCTTGTGTGGGGGTATAAAAAAACGCGGTCAATGCCGCGTTTTTAAAATCAGGAGAGCGACTGCTTCTGCAGCGCAATGATGTCGGCGATGCCGCCCTTGGCGAGCGCCAGCATCTCCAGCAGCTCTTCATGGGTGAAGGGCTCGGCCTCCGCAGTGCCCTGCACTTCGATGATGCGACCATCTTCGGTCATCACCACGTTCATGTCGGTCTCGGCGGCGGAGTCTTCGATGTACTCCAGATCGCAGATGGCTTCTCCCTGATACATGCCGACGGAGACGGCGGCGATCATCTGCTTGAGCGGGCTCTGCTTGATCATGCCCTTCTCGACCATCCAGTTCAGCGCATCCACCAGCGCCACGCAGGCACCGGTAATGGAGGCGGTGCGGGTGCCGCCATCGGCTTGCAGCACGTCACAGTCAACTGTGATGGAGTGCTCGCCCAGCGCAGTCAGGTCTACCGCTGCGCGCAGGGAGCGGGCGATCAGCCGGGAGATCTCCAGAGTGCGGCCACTCTGCTTGCCGGAGGCCGCTTCGCGGTTCATCCGGGAGTGGGTGGAGCGCGGCAGCATGCCGTATTCTGCAGTCACCCAGCCCTGGTTCTTCCCTTTCAGGAAGCGAGGCACGCTGGTGTCGACGCTGGCGGTGCAGAGCACGCGAGTGTTACCGAACTCCACCAGCACTGAGCCTTCTGCATGTTTGGTGAAATTGCGGGTAATGGTAACCGGGCGAAGTTGCGCGGCACTGCGATCGCTTGGACGTGACATGGAACGGACCTCTGGGCTGGCTCAAATTGGCGGGGGATTATAAGTGATCCCGCCCCAAATATCAGCCGCTAAAACCACGGCATCGGCTGACGAGCAGGGCCGGGCTGAGTATACTGGCCGCACACTTCATCAAGCCCGGAACAATCAATGATTCACAGCATGACCGCCTACGCCCGCAAGGAATTCAAGGGCGACTGGGGCACAGCCGTTTGGGAAATTCGTTCGGTCAACCAGCGCTATCTGGAAACCTACATTCGCCTGCCGGAGCAACTGCGCAGCCTGGAGCCGGTTCTGCGTGAGCGTTTCCGCGCCAAGCTGCAGCGCGGCAAGGTGGAGTGCAACCTGCGTTTTGAAGCCGCTCAGGCCGCCGCCAGCCAACTCCATATCAATGAAGAGCTGGCCAAGCTCATCATTGACAGCGCCAGCTGGGTAATGAAAGAGGCGGGCCAGGGCCAGCTCAACCCGGTCGACGTGCTGCGCTGGCCGGGTGTCATGGCCGCCGCCGAACAGGACATGGACGCGGTCGCCACCGAGCTGCTCGGCGGTTTTGACCAGACCATGGAAGATTTCCTCGCCTCCCGCGCCAGCGAAGGGGCCAACCTCAAGGCCCTGATCGAGCAGCGTCTGGCCGGTATTCAGGTGGAAGTGAAGAAGGTGCGCGTCCACCTGCCGCAGATCATCGAGTGGCAGCGCCAGAAGCTCACCGACCGTCTGGCCGAAGCCAAAGTCGAGCTGGATCCGGCCCGCATCGAGCAGGAGATCGTGCTGCTGGCCCAGAAGATCGACGTGGCCGAAGAGCTGGATCGTCTGGAGATGCACATCAGCGAGACCAACAAGATCATGAAGAAGGGTGGCGCCTGCGGTCGCCGTCTCGACTTCATGATGCAGGAGTTCAACCGCGAGTCGAACACGCTTGGCTCCAAGTCCATCAACGCCGAAGTGACCCAGTCTGCCGTCGAGCTGAAGGTCCTTATCGAGCAGATGCGCGAGCAAATTCAAAATATCGAATGATGGGTCGCTGACTATCCGGTTGTTGCCTGCAAAAGAGCCCTTGATTCCTCAAGGGCTCTTTTATTTTCAGGCCATGAGATTTCCACCAGTGAGCCAACGAGCGAGAGAAGCCCTAGCCTATCGGCATCACCAGCGCCGGTTGGTGAGGGTCGCTCAGCCGCTCGGCGAGGTAGTCCACCAGCAGTCGCACCTTGGGGGAGAGGTGGCGATTGTGGGGATAGAGGGCCCAGATCCCCTCGGCCGGGGCCCGCAGTTCGGGCAGCAGTTCGATCAGTTCGCCACGGGCCAGATGGTCGCTCACGTAGTAGTCCGGCAGCTGGATGATGCCGATCCCCTTGAGCGCCGCATCCAGCAGGGCGTGGCCACTGTTGCACTGCAGCAAGCCGCGCACCCGCACGCTGTGGGGGCGGCCATCCAGAGTGAAGTGCCACTCGTCGCTGTTGCCCACCAGACAGGTGTGGCGGGTCAGCTCGGAGAGGCTGTTGGGCATGCCGTGGCGAGCGGTGTAGGCCGGTGAGGCGCAGACATAGGGCACCCGCTGCGCCAGCTTGCGCGCCACCAGCGTCGAATCCTTGAGGTGGCCGAGCCGCAGCGCCAGATCGTAGCCCTCGTGCACCAGATCCAGCAGCTGATTGGTGAGGTTGAGGGTCACCTCCAGCTGGGGGAAGCGCACCATGAAGTCATTCACCAGCGGGGCGATGCGGCTCTCGCCGTAGGAGACGGGGGCCGTGATGCGCAGGGTGCCTTGCGGCACCGCCTGATGGCGCCCCACCGCCAGCTCCGCCTCGTAGAGGTTGTCCAGCAGCTGACGGCAGTGGCGATAGTAGATCTCACCAAGCTCGGTGAGCCGCACCTGACGGGTGGTGCGCAGCAGCAGCTTGGCCTGCAGCCGATCCTCCAGCTGTGCCACCTGACGGCTCACTTGCGCCACCGACACTCCCAGCTTGCGCGCCGCCGGGGTAAAGCCCCCCTGCTCTGCCACGCTGACAAATTCACAGATCCCTTCCCAGCCGAACATTATTACCTGTGTGTAAAAGTGATTTGAGATTTGCCCTCATTATCACCAAATCGGCGGGAAACTACACTGAATGCCCGAACTCATCTCTGTTCACCCTGCTCAACAAGAAGGATGTCATTCATGGCACAGGTTCAAAGCATCAAGTGTAAGGCCGCCATCGCCTGGGGCCCGGGTCAGCCCCTCTCCATCGAAGAAGTGGAAGTCATGCCGCCGCAAGCGGGCGAGGTGCGGGTGCGCATCGTCGCCACCGGCGTCTGCCACACCGATGCCTTCACCCTCTCCGGTGAAGATCCGGAAGGGGTCTTCCCCTGCATCCTCGGTCACGAGGGGGGCGGCATCGTCGAATCCGTCGGCGAAGGGGTCACCAGCGTCAAGGTGGGGGATCACGTGATCCCGCTCTACACCCCCGAGTGCGGCGAGTGCAAGTTCTGCAAATCCGGCAAGACCAACCTCTGCCAGAAGATCCGCGCCACTCAGGGCAAGGGGCTGATGCCGGACGGTACCACCCGCTTCTCGAAAGATGGCCAGCCCATCTATCACTACATGGGCACCTCCACCTTCAGCGAATACACGGTGCTGCCCGAGATCTCCATCGCCAAGGTAGACCCGGCCGCCCCGCTGGAAGAGGTCTGCCTGCTCGGCTGCGGCGTCACCACCGGCATCGGCGCCGTGATGAACACCGCCAAGGTGAAAGAGGGTGAGAGCGTCGCCATCTTCGGGCTGGGCGGCATCGGCCTCTCGGCGGTGATCGGGGCACGCCTGGCCAAGGCCGGTCGCATCATCGCCATCGACATCAACGAGAGCAAGTTCGAGCTGGCCCGCAAGCTGGGCGCCACCGACTGCATCAACCCGAACGATTACGACAAACCGATTCAGGAGGTGATCGTCGAGCTGACCGACGGCGGCGTCGACTTCTCCTTCGAGTGCATCGGCAACGTCAAGGTGATGCGTGCGGCGCTGGAGTGCTGCCACAAGGGGTGGGGCGAGTCGGTCATCATCGGCGTCGCCGGAGCGGGTCAGGAGATCAGTACCCGTCCGTTCCAGCTGGTGACCGGTCGGGTCTGGCGCGGCAGCGCCTTCGGCGGGGTACGTGGTCGCAGCGAGCTACCGAGCTATGTGCAGCGCTATATGCAGGGTGAGTTCCGCCTCGATGACTTCATCACCCACACCATGCCGCTGGAACAGATCAACGAGGCGTTCGAGTTGATGCACCAAGGCAAGAGCATCCGCACCGTCATCCACTACTGAGCATGATCGCCCCGCCCGCCTTCGTGGGCGGGGTGCAGGAGTCCTTCGATGAATCTGGAGATTATCAGCAGCAACAAGAGCTTCGGCGGCTGGCACAAGCGCTATCGCCACCACGCCAGCGTGCTCGGCTGCGAGATGAATTTTGCCATCTATCTGCCGCCTCAGGCCCTCACCGGCCAGAAGGTACCGGTGCTCTACTGGCTCAGCGGCCTCACCTGCACCGATGAGAACTTCATGCAGAAGGCGGGGGCACACCGCATCGCCGCCGAGCTCGGCATAGCCCTGGTGGCGCCGGATACCAGCCCCCGCGGCGACGGCGTGGCAGACGATCCCGGTTATGACCTCGGCATGGGGGCAGGCTTTTACGTCAATGCCAGCCAGAGCCCCTGGCAGGCGCACTACCAGATGTATGACTACGTCACCCGCGAGCTGCCCGATGTGATAGAGACCCACTTCCCGGTCTCGACCCGCCGCGCCATCAGCGGCCACTCCATGGGGGGTCACGGGGCGCTGATCGCCGCGCTGCGGGAGCCGGGTCGCTACCGCTCGGTCTCGGCGTTCAGCCCGATCTGCCACCCGAGCCGCTGCCCCTGGGGCCAGAAGGCGCTCGGCGCCTACCTCGGCAGCAATCCGCTGTTGTGGCAGGAGTGGGATGCCTGCCAGCTGCTGCGCCACCAGCCGGTCACACCGCTGCCAACCTTGGTGGATGTGGGGCTGGATGATCCCTTCCTCGCCGAGCAGCTGCATATCGATTCGCTGGCCGAAGTGGCCGCCAGCAAGGAGTGGCCGCTGGAGCTCAACCGCCACGAGGGCTATGACCACAGCTACTACTTCGTGGCGAGCTTTATCGAGGCGCACCTGCGCTTTCACGCCCGCCACCTCTGATCAAAACAGGCCCGTTGCGGGCCTGTTCCAGTTGTGGTGATCGGTTGATATCAGCTGCCCGCTCGGGTCACCCCGCCGGAGCCTGCGATCTGCTGCTCCACCTTGGGATCGCCCCAGTAGGCGATGTTGCCTGAGCCGGCGATGCCGACTTTCAGCGTCTCCTGCGCCCGTACCGCCACATCACCACTACCGGCGATATTGACCTCTACCTCGTTGCCGCGCATCTCGCTCCCGAGCACGTCGCCAGATCCGGCAATGTTCAGCTCGATGGCCTGCGCCGAACCGCTGCCCAGCTCCAGACTGCCGGTGCCAGCGATATTCCCTTCCAGCCGTTTCAGCTCCAGCTGACTGGCGACGATGTCACCGGTACCGGCCACCGACAGCACCAGCTCATCGCCCTTGAAGCCGCTCAGATCGCCGTTGCCGGTCCCGGCCAATGCCAGTTCGTTCAACACCGGCAAGGTGATGGTCAGCTCCAGCGGCTCGGTAGGATCGAGCCGGTAACCCTCCTTCACCTCGATCTCCAGCTTGTCGCCGCTCTCGGTCAGCTCCAGATAGGGCAGCAGGTTCTCCTGCCCCTTGATCAGGATACCGCGCGGCTCCCCCGCTACCAGATGGAGGGTGGCAGGCACCCCCGCCAGCACCCGGGTCACCCCGTCACCGAGCACCTGCTGGCGCTCGACCACAGCCCCCGTTCCGGTCACTCTGGTCTGATCCAGCCAGTGACAACCACTGAGCCCCGCCATCAACATGACAACCATCATCCATTTCATCGCTACTCTCCTCCTTATGTGTTGGCCATCCAGGGCCAATTGGTTTTCATGCTCTGCAAAGCGTGAGCCAAAAATTAACATAATGATTCAAAAGGAAATAACTATTTCACCCAGAACAAACCGAAGAATTCAGAGAGCCATTTAGACCATATTTTGGTGAAAATAACCATTCTCGAACGGATATGATTGTGGCTGATTGGCGGGTCGTCCTGCCGGTCACTATGCTGACAGCCCGTGGAAGTTTTTAATTGCCCTGCCGGTCTGTTGAGCCAATAGTGGTACTTCGTGCGTACCAAGCTCTCCATTGCGGTAATGTCATTACCACTGTCTTGTCAGTCTTCACTGCCAACAAGGAGCCAGAGCGTGACCCAAGCAAGCCCTCTCTATGCCACCGCCACCGGTCTGCCGGAACCGACTCGCACCCCGCTGCTGACCGGCAGCGATCCCGAGCAGAAACGGCGCGAGCTGCTCACCTACTTCTGCCAGACCTTCGATCTCTACGACTCGCTGTTCGACTGTCTGGCCGATGAGCGGGCCTGGTTCAACAAGGCGATCCCGCTGCGCCACCCGCTCATCTTCTACTACGGCCACACCGCCGCCTTCTTTATCAACAAGCTGCTGGCGGCACGCCTGATCGACCAGCGGCTGGATGCCCGCATCGAGGCCATGGTCGCCATCGGGGTGGACGAGATGAGCTGGGACGATCTGGACGAAACCCACTACGACTGGCCCAAGGTCACCGAGCTGCGCAGCTATCGGGCCAAAGTCCGTTCGCTGGTGTGCGACTTCATCCGCCAGATGCCGCTCACCCTGCCCATCGACTGGCAGAGCCCGGCCTGGGTGATCCTGATGGGGATAGAGCACGAGCGCATCCACCTCGAGACCTCCAGCGTGCTGATCCGCCAGTTGCCGCTCGCCTGGGTGCGGCCGCAGCCTTATTGGCCCGCCTGCACCGAAGCCCTCCACCGCATTGACCAGGTGCCCGCCAACAGCCTGCTGCCGGTGGCTGGCGGCAAGGTGCGCCTGGGCAAGCAGGACGCTACCTACGGCTGGGACAACGAATATGGCGAGCGCCATATCGAGCTGGCCCCGTTTCAGGCCAGCCGCATGCTGGTGAGCAATGCCGAGTACCTCGCCTTCGTCCAGGTGGGCGGCTACGGCCAACAACAGTGGTGGGATGAGGAGGGGTGGGGCTGGTGCCAGTACGCCAGGGCGCAGATGCCTACCTTCTGGGTGGGTGATCCCACCGAGCCCGAACAATTGCAACTGCGGCTGATGACCGAGCAGGTCGCCATGCCATGGGACTGGCCGGTCGAGGTCAACCAGCTGGAGGCGGCCGCCTTCTGCCGCTGGAAGGCGGCACAGACCGGACTCCCCATCCAGCTGCCGAGCGAGGCGGAATGGATGCTGCTGCGCGAGCAGCTACCCGGCGATCAGCCGAACTGGACGGAAGCCCCCGGCAATATCAATCTGGCCCGTTTCGCCTCCTCCTGCCCGGTGGATGCCTGCCCGCAAGGGGAGTTCTTCGATCTGGTGGGCAATGTCTGGCAGTGGACCAGCACCGCCATCGACGGTTTCGACGGCTTTAAAATCCACCCGCTCTACGACGACTTCTCCACCCCCACCTTTGATGGCAAGCACACCCTGATCAAGGGCGGCAGCTGGATCAGCACGGGTAACGAAGCGCTCAAATCATCCCGTTACGCCTTCCGGCGTCACTTCTTCCAGCATGCGGGTTTCCGCTATCTGGTCTCCCGTTATCAGGAACCCGTTATCGTGAATCCCTATGAAACCGACACGCTGGTCGCTCAGTACCTCGACTTCCAGTACGGCCCGAGCCACTTCGGGGTAGCCAACTACGCCAAGACGCTTGCTGATCTTGCTGGCGAGCTCTGCAGCAACCACCAGCGGGCGCTGGATATCGGCTGTGCCACCGGCCGCGCCAGTTTCGAACTGGCTCGCTACTTCCAGCATGTGGACGGGGTGGACTACTCGGCCCGCTTCATCGATGTGGCGCTGGCCCTCGCCAGTCAGGACAGTTTCCGCTACGCCATTCCGCTGGAGGGTGAACTGGTGGAGTATTGCGAGGCGCGCCTGTCGAGCCACGGGCTGGGGGCGAGTCAGGCTGAGCGCATCCACTTCAGTCAGGGGGATGCCTGCAACCTCAAGCCCAAATATGACCACTACGATCTGGTGCTCGCCTCCAACCTGATCGATCGGTTGCGGGAGCCCGCTCGCTTCCTGCGGGATATTGCCCCCCGGCTGCGCAGCGGTGGCCTGCTGGTGCTCACCAGCCCCTATACCTGGCTGGCGGAATATACCCCGCCCGCCAACTGGCTCGGCGGCATTCGCGAAAACGGCGAGGCGCTCACCACCTATCAGGCGCTGCAACGGCTGCTTGCGGCCGAATTCGAGGAGCACTGCCCGCCGCGGGATGTGCCCTTCGTCATCCGCGAGACCGCCCGCAAATACCAGCACACGGTGGCGCAGCTCACCGTCTGGCGCAAACGCTAGCACGCCGGTCGACATGCAGATGAGAAGAGGGAGGCCAACGAGCCTCCCTCTTGTTATGGCAATAAAAACGGCGCGAGTATCACTCTCCCTGCTCGTGATAGCGGCGCGCCAGCACGGCGCAGACCATCAGCTGGATCTGGTGGAAGATCATCAGCGGCAGCACCATCACCCCGACGCTGGCGGCCGGGAACATGACGTTGGCCATCGGCACCCCGTTGGCGAGACTCTTCTTCGAACCGCAAAAGACGATGGTGATCTCGTCCGCCTTGTCGAACCCGAGGCGACGGCTGATCCAGACGTTCCAGCAGAGCACCAGCGCCAGCAAGATGCAGCTCAGCAACACGATACTGGCCAGATCGTACCAACTTACTTGACGCCAAATCCCCTGCACCACCGCCTCGCTGAAGGCCACATAGACCACCAGCAGGATGGAGCTCTGATCCAGCTTGCCGATGAGCGGCCGATGGCTATCGACCCAGCGACCGATCAGCGGGCGCGACAGGTGGCCCACCACAAACGGCAGCATCAGCTGCATCATGATGGACTGGATGGAGTGCCAGGTGTCGATCCCCTCCCCCTGCACGTGGATCATCATCCCCACCAGCACCGGCGAGAGGAAGATGCCGAGGATGCTGGAGGCCGAGGCGCTGCACACCGCCGCCGACACATTGCCCCCCGCCATCGAGGTAAAGGCGATTGCCGACTGCACGGTGGCTGGCAAAGCGCAGAGATAGAGGAAGCCGAGGTAGATGGCCGGACTCAGCCAGCTGGGCACCAGCGGGGTGAGCAGCAGCCCGAGCAGCGGAAACAGCACGAAGGTGCTGAGCATCACCACCAGATGAAGCCGCCAGTGACCGAGGCCCGCCAACAGGTTCTGGCGCGACAGCTTGGCGCCATGCATGAAGAACAGAAGCGCCACCGCCAGCTTGGTCAGCAGACCGAACCAGACGGCTGCCTGCCCCTCGCAGGGAAAGAGGGAGGCCAGGGTGACCACCGCAATCAGCACAACAGTAAAGGGATCCAGACGCACGAAAGGTCTCCATCAGAAGGGCATCCTGCTGCCGTGACGGCAGTCAGGATTGGGGAGGACAAGAAACAGAGCGGGAGATGTCTGGCACCTCCCGCTAAAACGAACCTCCAGCTTACCCCGATAACGGAGAGGCGCAACGTTGTGCAGCGGTTAATTGTTCATCAATGCTTAACGCCTTTGCTTTGTCGAATAGCGGAAGTTGATGAGCCGCGGCCAGATAGCGCCAAACCGGCGCGAAATGGATAAAAAAACAGGCGACCAAGGCCGCCCGTCTCGCTTTTTCGTTCTGCCGATCAGCGCTGGCTGGCCAGCTTGCCGTTGCCGCTTTTCTTCTCATTGCTGGCGAGCTTGCGGGCCTGCCGCTTCTCGAAGCGGGAGATCCACCAGTAGGCCAGCGCCGAGAATACCGCGGTCATAAAGACGTTGATGAAGAAGGCGCGCACCAGATCAACCCCGGCCGGGAAGGCGGAGGCGCTCATGCTCACCACGAAGATAGCGATCAATACAGACACCACGCCCATCCCGAAGGTGCGCGACCCCATGCGGAAGTCGCGCGGGGTGTCGTCATGTTTCCAGCGGAACACGAAGTAGGCCACCATGATGAAGATCGGCGGCAGCATGGCGGTGCCGGCGGTGAGGTTGATGGCGGTGTTCATCATCTGCTGCACCGACTCGGAGCCGAAGCCGTTGACCACCAGCATCGCGAACACGAAGACAAACTGCCACCAGGCGGCGCGCACCGGCACGCCGTGCTCGTTGAGCTGGGTGGTCTTCTCGCCGTAAACCCCCTGCGGGATCTCGGAGAAGTGGATCTTCACCGGCGCCGAGGTCCACATCATCATGGAGCCAAACATGGCGATAAACAGCACCACGCCGACGAAGCGGCCCACCAGCGCCTCGGAAAGCCCGAAATACTGCGCCATGCCGGTGAAGATCTCCACCATGCCGCCGGCATAGGTGAGGCTCTCGCGCGGCACGAACACGTTCACCAGCAGGGAACCGACCGCATACATGGCGCCGATGACGATACCCGCACTAATGATCACCTTGATGAAGGACTTCTGGCCGCCCTTCACGTCATTGAGGTAGGCCGCCGCCGTCTCGGCACCGCCCGCCGCCTGGAAGATCCAGCACATGATGCCGAGGGTCGCCCAGTTGACGGTGGGAGTCATCGCCTCCAGGGTGATGGGCTGGGCCGGCACATGATCGCCACTCAAAGCCATCAGGGCACCCAGCACATAGATGGCGAACAGGGCAAACACACCGTAGGCCACTATTTCGGCAATCTTGCCAAGCCAGCTCGCCCCCTTGGTGGAGATATGGGTCGCCGCCGCAAACAGCACGATGGAGATGATCGAAGTGACCATGGGCGAGAAGCTGTACTCATAGCCCAGCATGGCGTAGGAGGCGTAGGCGATGACGTTGGGTAGCAGAGAGACGAACCAGAACAGGTTCACGAACCAGTAGAGAAACGAACCCAGATAGGCCATCCGGGTGCCGAGCGGTTTTTTAAGCCAGTCGTACATCCCCGACTCGGAGTTTTTATTGGCCGAGACGAACTCGGCGATGATGAAAACAAACGGGATGAAGTAGACGATGGTCGCCAGCAGGAAGATGGGGGCGGAGCTGAGCCCCAGCTCGATGTTGTTGTTGACGATGTTTCGCACGTTGAACACGGCGGCAAAGGTCATCGACAACAAGGCAAACTTGCCTATGGTGCCGCGTACGGATTCAGACATGGTGTCCTCCAGTGGACTTGCGCTCCCTGCGGGTAACGCTGTGACTCTGTGATGTGTTCGGCAAGGGTCTGTCGGCCCCGCACTTTACTCTCTTGTTATGAGCGGGCCGCGTGGACGGCCTCGTTGGTGAACCGGTGCCGTCTCCCGCACCGGCTCGCCATACCAGTCAGACGATCGGAGTGCCCGGCGCCATCGGCACCCGCGGCTGCAGCAGCACGCTCTGGCTCTCGTCCGGGGTCTCGGCGCAGAGCAACATGCACTCGGATCGCTCGCCGCGCATCTTGGTGGGCTTGAGGTTGGTCAGCACCACCACCTCACTGCCCATCAGCTCCTCTTCGCTGTAGTAAGGCACCAGACTGGTGACGGTCTGCAGCGGCCGCTCGCCACCCACGTCGATCTGGACGATGTAGAGTTTGTCGGCCCCGGGGTGACGCACCACCTCCAGCACCTTGCCCACCTTCATCTCGACCCGTTTGAATTCGGCAAACTCGATCGTCTCGCTCATGCTCTTTTCCTTTTCTGGTTCAACGGTTTGCGGGTGGCCAACGGCCACCCGATTTGATTGGAATTCAATTCAGTGCCTATGGCGTCTGCATGGCGACCTGTGCCGTCGGCTGAGCCTCTTTGGCACGCGCTTCGGCGCTGAGGGAGGCCTCGTATCTGTTGTATTTCCACCAGGCGAAGCCGAGGAAGATCACGATCCCGCCGACGTTGTAGAAGATGATGGTCATGATGTCGGCGCCGGTCGGGAAGGTGGAGGCGAGGAAGCCCACCGAGAAGATGGCGATCAGCACCGAGACCACGGCGATGCCGGTGGTGCGCGAACCCATCTTGAACTCCCGCGGCAGGTGGTCGAGCTTCAGACGCAGATTGAGGTAGGCCAGCATGATGAACAGCGGCGGCAGCATGGAAGCGGCAGCGGTCATGTTGATGACGGTGTTCATCAGATCCTGCGCGGTGTTGGAGCCCAGAGTCGGGATCACCATCAGCGGCAGCACGATGAGGTACTGGATCCAGGCTGCGCGGGCGGGTACGCCATTCTCGTTCAGCTCGACCGTCTTCTTGCCGAAGATGCCGGCCGGGATTTCGGAGAAGAAGATCTTCACCGGGGTCGCGGTCCACATCAGCAGGGAGCCGAACATGGCGGTGAAGGAGACCAGCCCGACGAAGCGGTTCATCAGGATCTCCGGCAAACCGAAGTAGGCCGCCAGCCCCTCGAACACCTGCACCGAGCCGCCGGTATATTTCAGGGTACCGCTCGGCACGAACACGTTGATCAACAGCGAGGCGATGGAGTAGAGCACCCCGATAAAGATCCCGGCGATGATGATCACCTTCACGAAGGACTTGGAGCCGCCCTTCACGTCATTGACGTAGACCGCCACCGACTCGGCGCCACCGGCTGCCATAAAGATCCAGGTAGTGATGCCGAGGAAGGCCCAGCTGAAATCGGGGATCATGGCCTCTACCGTGATGGGGTCGGCCGGCTGCACGCCACCCACCAGTGCCGCACCCGCCAGCAGGATGTAGGAGAGGGTCAGCAGCAGCATCAGGGACGAGGTCACCGAGGTGATGGGACCGAGCATCTTGGCGCCGTTGGTGGAGACGTAGGTGGCAAAGGCAAACAGCACCATGCTCAACGCCGTGGTCGCCACCGGGGTGAGAATGTACTCGTAGCCGAGGAAGGCATAGGAGGCGTAGGCGATAACCCGCGGCAGCAGCGAGGTGAAGAAGAAAAGGTTCACGAACCAGTAGGTGTAGGCCGAGATAAAGGCCCAGCGACCGCCGAGGGAACTCTTCACCCAGGCATAAACACCCGCTTCGGAGTTCTTATTCAGTGACACAAATTCCGCAATGATCAGACAGAACGGAATGAAGTAAAAAATGGTGGCCAGAAAGAACATCGGGGCGGAGGCCAGACCGATCTCGATGTTGTTGTTGATGACGTTGTTGAAGCTGAATACCGCCGCGAAGGTGAGCGACAGCAGACCAAACTTGCCTATCGTATTGCGTTTGGAATCAGACATGGTGCATCTCCAGACCTGTAGTTATCTCAGCGAAAGGGCGGGGCATGATTTGTAGGGTGAGCCCCGCCCTTCCGGCTTTTGTCGGTGCAGAACCGGCGGCTTGTTATTTGTTTTTGAAGTAGCCGCCTTCGACGGTGACCTTGATGATCACCTTGCGCACCGGGCTGTCGCCGACGAATCGGTAGGCCTCGTCGTTCTCGAAGATCACCACCTGACCATTGCCGACCTGCTGGCGCTCACGCACCTCGCCGGCCAGCCACTCGCGGTCGGTGGTGTCGTCATAGGCCTGCTCGACCCGCAGCTCGCTCTTGGCAGCCCACTCCACCGTCTCTTCCCCTTCCAGGTAGTAGTGAACGTCGAAGTAACGGCGCTGCCCCTCGAACAACGAGGCGGCCGGGCTGGCCCCCTCCTGCAAGCGGTAGGTGAGGGAGTCACCGATGGAGTGGCAGATGCCGGGTTTGAGGTTTGGCAGGTTGTTGATGGCCTCCACGCAGCGGCCCCACTTCTTGCCTTCCCGGTAGATGTTTTTGAACAGGGTCAGGTTATCCAGGGTGATCATGCGAGGTTCCTCCCGCCGTTGATGGTGAGATCGAGCCCGGCCAGCGCAGCCGGATTGAGGTTGCCACGGGCGATGGGCAGCAGGGTCAGGCCGAAGCTGAACTGCTCGAAGCGCACCCGCCAGGAGTCCAGCACCTCGGAGCCCCAGGAGTTGGAGCCGAGCCCCAGTACCTTGTGATCCAGATTGAGGGTGAGATAACCACTCGGCTCCAGCTCATTGATGTGCTGCGCCGCGTGGATATGCTCCCAGCTGTAGGGCCAGACGCTCAGGTTGATGGGGGCATCGGGCCGCACGTAGAGACCGGCGCCGTGACGGTTGGTCAGGGTCGCCCAGCGCACCTGCTGGCGGTTGCCGTTGTCCTGCGGGAAGGGGTAGTGCTCCCACATCTCGCTGACTGTGCTCTGGAAGCTGTCGATCCAGTTGCTCTGGCGGCTGTCCTGATAGTTTTCGCCCGGCCCCATGCCGTAGTAGTGCACCCGGTCGAGATCCTGACGAATGCCCAGCTCGAAGCCGATCTTGGGAATGATGTCGTCATAACCGCCGTAGGACTGGCCGGAGAGTGCCACGTGCAGCTGACCGTTCGGGCTCAGGGTGTAGACGTAGCGGCAGCGCATGCCGAAGTCGAACACCGGCGGCGCGATCAGGCTCTCGACCGTCACCTCGACCGTGTCACCCAGCTGGCGCCAGCTTAAGGTGCGGAAGTGCTCCTGCATGATCTGCAGGTGGTTCGGGTGCCACAGGCTCTCGTACTCCTGCTTGTGGTTGTCGATCATCGGCTTGAAGAAGGTGAGGCGCGGCGAGCGCTCGATAAGCTCATTGCCATCCTGCTGCCAGCTCACCAGCTTGCCGTCGAGGCGCGAGAAGCGCAGGGCAAAGCCGCTTCCGCTCAAGGTCAGGTCGAGGCGCTCGTCGGCAATCTGCAGCGCAGTAGCGTTGGGATTGGCAAAGGGCTGCAGCTGGCGAGTCGATGCCTTCAGTTGGAACTGGTACTGGCCCAGCTCGTGCTCCGCCGCGCTGTAGCGGGTGGCGGTGGCCTTGATGACCCGCAGCTGGACGAAGGTTTCCCGCCCATCGAGGGATGGCAGTTCGAGTTGCAACTCGGTGATGGCACCGGGAGCCACCCCTTCCAACCGGATTTTCTGGCTGGCCAGCAGTTCGCCCTCGGCTTTCACCTCGACCAGCAGACGGATGTCGTCAAGAGTGGAGAACCAGTAGCGGTTTTCCACCGCCAGCTTGCCGCTCGCCAGATCCAGCGCGCGCACCTTGACCGGGCAGATCACCTGTTTGTATTCGCGCAGGCCAGGCCCCGGGGTCTGATCCGGATAGATGAGGCCATCCATGCAGAAGTTGTAGTTGTTGGGGTAGTCGCCATAGTCGCCACCGTACTTGTAAACGGGGCGGCCCTGCTCGTCCTGATCCAGAATGCCGTGATCGCACCACTCCCAGATGTAGTGACCCTGAATGTGGGGATGGCGGTCGAACACCTGCTGGTATTCGCTCAGGCCACCCGGGCCGTTGCCCATGGCGTGGGCGTATTCGCAGAGGATGCGCGGCTTCGCCATCGGGAACTCGCCAAAGCAGTTCATCTGGGAGACGCGCGAATACATGGTACTCACCACATCCACCACCTCGGCATCGCGATCCTCTTCGTAGTGCACCAGCCGGGTCGGGTCGATCGCCTTGCAGCGCTGGTACATGGCTCTGATGTTGCAGCCGTAGCCGGACTCGTTGCCGAGCGACCAGATGATGATGGAGGGGTGGTTCTTCTGGGCGTGCACGTGGCGCTCGATGCGATCCACGAACACCGGCTCCCAGAAGGGGTCGTCGGTGATGCGGCTGAGATCGCCGACGTTGGCAAAACCGTGGGTCTCCACGTCGGTCTCCGCCATCACAAACAGACCGTACTGGTCGCACAGCTCGTAGAAGCGCGGGTCGTTCGGGTAGTGGGCGGTGCGTACCGAGTTGAGGTTGTGCTGCTTCATCAGCACGATATCGCGTTCAACACGGTCCATGCCGACCGCGCGGCTCTTGAGGTGGTCGTTGTCGTGACGGTTCACCCCGTGCAGCTTGAGGTAGTGACCGTTGACGTAGAAGAGGCCATCTTTGACCTTGATTTCACGCACCCCGACTCGCTGCGGGATCACTTCCAGCAGCTCGCCCTGACCGTTGTAGAGGGAGAGTTGCAGCTGGTAGAGGTAAGGATCTTCGGCGCTCCACAGATGGGGGTTGGCCAGATCCAGCGTGAAGCGGCAATCACACTTGCCATCGATGACGAGATGGTCGAGGGAGCCGCTGGCGATCTCGCGGCCCTGATCCAGCAGCGACCAGACCAGACGGTGATCACGGGCGGGCGCCCCCAGATTTTCCAGCTGAATGTCGCAGCTCAGGGTAGCGCTCTGATTGTCATCGGCCAGCGCGGTGCGGATGAAGAAGTCCTGCACATGGGCGGCCGGTTTGCCCACCAGATAGACGTCGCGGAAGATCCCCGCCATCCACCACATGTCCTGATCTTCGATATAGGTGGAGTCGGCCCACTGCATCACCCGCACCGACAGCAGGTTCTCGCCAACCTTGGCGTAGGCACTGATATCGAACTCGGCGGTGAGACGGCTGCCCTTGCTGAAGCCGACGTAGTGGCCGTTCACATAGACCTCGAAGTAGGTCTCCACCCCGTCAAACTTGATGATCACCTGCTCGCCGTCCCAGGCCGGGCTCAGCATAAAGCTGCGCTGATAGGCGCCGGTGGGGTTGTTGGTCGGCACGAAGGGCACGTCGATGGGGA
This sequence comes from Aeromonas sp. s13, assembly GCF_040907905.1. Lineage (NCBI taxonomy): Bacteria > Pseudomonadati > Pseudomonadota > Gammaproteobacteria > Aeromonadales > Aeromonadaceae > Aeromonas > Aeromonas sp. s13. The sequence goes on from NZ_JBFOCS010000082.1 coordinate 119,034, forward strand.
AGGGAAAACCTTCGTCGGTGTACTGCAGCTGACCATGTCCTTCCATCTGCCACATGTTGGGCACGGTGATCTGGCCCCACTCGCTCATGGGGCTGTGATAAAAGGCCTCCGGCACCTGCAGGGGGTGGTCGAAGTAGTGGAACTGCCACTGGCCGCCAAGGCTCAGAAAACGGCGGCTCAGCTCGCGCTGCATAGTGGCCGCCAGCCCGTGGTCGGCATAAGAGAAGAAGTAGGCGCGCGGAGCCAGCCTGTTTTCACCAACGAATTGGACGTTTTCCCAGTTATTCACATGTCCTCCCGGAACAAGGCAACGTTAACTGGGTAAACTCTAGATAAACATTTACTAAATATCAGCTTTGGATTGGTAAAGTTTTAACCTGATCACAATGAACAGATGGTTTTGTGAGCGAGATCAGAAGCGGGAGATAAAGGAGGGCAAGATATGGATGAGTGGCATAGATGTTGATAGCCGTTGGCTGAACTGCAATAAAATCAACGATAAAACAATATGATATGACGTAATGGGATGATGTAGGAAAGAGGTTTGCTTGGGAGAGGTGTCGCACCACCGCAAGATGGTGCGACTAAAAAGCCAGTGGTTTTACTAAAATCAGCGAGTGGTGCCACGCAGGGTCAACTTGCTCGGTACCAACACCCGGAGTGGAATATCCCGCTCGTCTCGCAGCCGCTCAACCAGCAGATTAACCCCCTGAGAGCCCATCAACTCGGAGTGGATCCGCACCGTGGAGAGCGGCGGGAAGGTGAACTTGGCGGTCGGGATATCGTTGACGCTGATAAGCTCGATCTGCTGGGGAATCGCCAGTCCCTTCTCATGAATGGCACGCAGCACACCGATGGCGATGGAGTCGGAGGCGACGAAAAGCGCCTTGGGCCAATCCCCTGCCAGCATCTCCTTCGCCAACTGGTAGCCGGAAGCGCTGGAGAAGTCGCCACGATAGAGATCGCTCTCCTGCACCACCCCCAACCGCTGGCCATAATCCCGGAAGGCCAGTTCGCGCAGATCCGGACTCTCATCCTGGCCACCGATATAACCGATACGCTGGTGCCCCTGCGCGATGAAGTAATCGACGACCTGCTGGCTGATCAGGGCAAGATCCACATCGACCGAGTCGAACTCTCCCTGTGAACGGCAGTCGACAAACACCAGCTGGCTGGAACAAGCCCTGAGTTGGGCAAGGCGCTCGGCTGTGAGGGTGCCGACCACCAAGATGCCATCCACGGCGCTCAATTCACGCCCTTCACCACAGTTGTAGAGATGAGTCAGCTCGATATTGAGGCGGGCACTCTGGGTCTCGATACCATAACGGATGGCAAGATAGTAAGGGTCGTTGACCTCGGTACTCTGGGGATAGGCATAGACCACCAGAAAGTGCAGCTTGCTCTTGTGTACCCCCTTGCGGGCGCTGCTGGTCTTGTACTCCAGCCGTTCGGCAATCTCGAAGATCCGCTGCTTGGTCTCTTCCTTGACGCTCAGGCTGGGATCCTCGTTCAATACCCGGGATACCGTGGCGAGAGAAACCCCCGCTTCCTGTGCAATTTCCTTCAACGTAGCCATCAATACCTCGCTGGCAGCATCACGTGTTAATCGGCAACGGCTAAAGAGTAACGGGCAATCCCTTGATAGCCCAGCACTTTTACTAAAATGCCGGTGGCATGACAGATTTTTGGAACGCAGAAATGCAAAAAGGCCTCCCGAATGGGAGGCCTCTTCTAAATAGGAGCCTGACAGTGTCCTACTCTCGCATGGCGAATGCCACACTACCATCGGCGCTACCGCGTTTCACTTCTGAGTTCGGCATGGGATCAGGTGGTTCCACGGCGCTATTGCCGTCAGGCAAAAGCTTTTAAAACTAACTTGAAAATGGTGCTGATACCCAGAATCGAACTGGGGACCTCATCCTTACCAAGGATGCGCTCTACCGACTGAGCCATATCAGCACACTAACCGGTAAAGA
>NZ_JBFOCS010000083.1:0-26038 GCF_040907905.1 Aeromonas sp. s13
CAGAGAGTAATCGCGCTGTGTCCGTTTCACACCTTGTCCCATCGGGCTCTCCATTTATTGGGGGGAAAGGTGTAAACCATATTCAGGACGGGACAGAGGAATAAAAAAAGCCGCTCACTCGAGCGGCTTTTTGTTGGCACTTTGGTTGGTAAGAACCCGCCTTCAGGCCGTGGTGGTACTGGTTCCGAAGTAGTCGGCCAGGAAGTCATCGAACGACAGGCTATCGCTGCGCTCGCGCTCCCGCTGCTTGGCCAAGGAATCCTTCGCCTCACCGGCAAAGTAAGCCTCATCCCAGTACTGCAGCTCCCCTTCCAGCAGCTCCTCGCGATAGCGGGTCGCCAGCTTGTCACCATAGCAGCCGTTGTCCTTGCCGCTCTCCAGCAGCTCCTTGAGCATGCGGGCGGAGTAGGTGAGCTCGGGGTTGAGCAGCTTCTCGCGATGCATCGCCAGCGTCTCGCGATAGCGGTTGCGGCCGCAGCAGCGATCCAGCAGATCGGCCACCTGAGCCAGCTCGTCGAACAGTTTGAGTCCGTACTCTTTGAGGCCAATGGCATTGCCCTGCTCATCTTCCAGCGTCAGGCCGGGACGACGCCCTTCCAGCACCACCTTGTTCTGGTTGCGGCGGTTGCGGGCAATCTCCTCGTCACTCAGCACCGGAGAGGGGCGCAGCAGGCACCAGACCAGGAACAGATCGAAGAAGCGGATCTGGTCTGCGTCGATGCCGAGCGGGGTGAAGGGATTGACGTCCACGGTGCGCAGCTCGATGTATTCGATGCCGCGCTGATCCAGCGCATCCGAGGGCTTCTCGCCGCTGCGCGGGGTACGCTTGGGGCGGATTGGGGCGTAGAGCTCATTCTCCAGCTGCAACACGTTGTCGTTGAGCTGACGATACTCCCCATCCACCTTGACCCCAATCTTGGCAAAGTCGGGATTGTGGGTGTTGATGGCACGGCGCAGGCTGCTGACATAGGCCGGCAGATTGTCGTGGCTGATCTTGAGCCCAGCCTGGGCGCTGTTGGTATAGCCAAGATCAGAGAGACGCAGCGCGGTGGCGTAAGGTAGATAGAGGGTGCCCTTGCCGGTCTTCTCGAACGGCAGGTTGCTCTTGCGCCCTTTGAGGAAGGATTCGCAGATGGCCGGGGAGGCGCCGAACAGATAGGGTACCAGCCAGCCGAAGCGGTAGACGTTGCGAATAAGCCCCATGTACTTGTCGGAGATAAAGCGCTGGCTGCAGCACCCTTCGCACACCAGATCCTGCCACTCGCTCCAGAAGCTGTCGGGCATGGAGAAGTTGAAGTGCACCCCGGCGATCACCTGCATCAGGCTGCCGTAGCGGTTCTTCAAGCCCTGACGGTAGAGGGTCTTCATCTTGCCGATATTGGAGCTGCCGTACTGGGCCAGCCGGATGCTCTCTTCCCCGCCGACGAAGCAGGGCATGGAGAGCGGCCAAATCCGCTCGTCACCCAGATGCTGAATCACATGGTGATGGATGTCGCCGAGCTGCTCCATCAGACTGTCGATGGAGTCAGTGGCCGGGGTGATGAACTCCAGCAGGCTCTCCGAGTAGTCGGTGGTGATATTGGGATGGGTCAGGGCCGAGCCCAGCGCCCGGGGATGGTCACTCTGGGCGAGTCGGCCATCCGGCGTGATGCGCAGGCATTCACGTTCGATCCCGCGCCGGATCCCCTTGAGCGCAGTGAGGCGCTCCGGTGATCCCAACGCATTCAGCAACTCGGTGAGCGACAAGCTTGTTGTAGTCATATTCACGGCTCATGTGAGGCCGCCCCATCCGGGGCGGCTCTTGATTTTTATAAAGCGTCAGTTACGGCAACTGCAGCGGATAGATGGGAAGATGAAGCTCCTTCAGGGGTTTTTCAAGCTTTTGCTTGTCTCCCACCACTACGATCACCATGTCGGCCGGATTGAGCCAACGGGCCGCACTGGCCTTCAGCGCCTCGGGCGACACCGTTTTGATCAGGTTGTTCTGGGCCTGCACATAGTCCGGTTTCAGGTCATACATCACCATCTGTAGCAGGAAGCCCGCCTTCTGGCCCAAGGTCTCGTAAGAGAGGGCATCCTGCTGGGAGACAGCGCTGCGCATATAGGCCAGCTCGACCGGGGTCGGGCCGCTCTTGCGGTAGTTGTCCATCTCCTTGAGGAACTGGCGGATGGCATCCACGGTCGCATCGGCCCGCACATTGGCGCCGGTGGCGAAGGTGCCTACCTCGCGGTTGGCGGAGAAGCCGGAGCTGGCGCCGTAGGTGTAGCCCTTGTCTTCCCGCAGGTTGAGGTTGATGCGGCTGTTGAAGTTGCCACCCAGGTTGAAGTTCATCAGCCCGGCGGTGAAGTAATCCCCCGTGGTATCGAACGGCATGGCGCGACGGCCGATACGGATCACCGACTGGGGCGCTCCCGGCTTGTCGACCAGATAGATGCCCGGCTTGGCCTGCTCACCCTTGAGCTTGAGATCCCCCAGGGTCGGCGTGGCCCCCTTCCACTCGGTCAGGAAGCCAAGTTGCTCCTCGATCTGCTTCTGGTCCACATCACCGACCACCACCACTTTGGCGTTGGTGGGGTTGTAGTAGGCCTGATAGAAGTGCTTCACGTCCGCCAGGGTCAGCTTGGCCACATCAGCCGCTACCCCGTCGGTAGGTTGACCGAGGCGGTTCTGCTTGCCGTAGACCAGCTCGCGGAACGCCTGCCCGGCCAGCCACTCGGGCTGCTGCTGGGCCTGTTGCATCCCTTGCAGCAGCTGCGCCTTGACCCGCTCGAAGTCAGCCTCCCGCATGCCCGGGCGCTCCAATACCTCGCGCACCAGCGCCAGGGTCTGGGGCAACTTGTCCGCCAGCGAGCTGACGGTGATGAGGTTGTTGTACTGGGCGCTGGAGACATCGATGGAAGATCCCAGCTTTTGCAGCTCGTCGCTCAGCTGAGCCTCGGTCAGGCGCACCGTGCCCTGCCCCATCATGGCGGCAGTCAGATTGGCCAGCCCAAGTTGCCCCTTATCTTCGGCACGAATGCCGCCCGGCAGGGCAATCATGATGGAGACGGCGGGGATCTCGTCACTCTTGGTGCCGATGATCTCGATGTTCTTGTCGAGCTTGCCGTGCCAGATGGCGGGCACCTTGACGCTCACCGCCTCGCTCGCCTTGGGCTGCACGCTGCGATCGAAATTGTCTTTTACCGGTCGTTCGGCCAGCGCCTCGTCATGCTTGCTGTAATCCGGCAGCTCGCGCTTGGCGGGGGTAAAGTTCGGGGTGGCAACCTGCCACTCGGTCTTGCCCTTGGGCACCACGCTCAGCACCACCGCAGGCTTGCCCGCGATGAACTTGTCGTAGGCGGCCTTCACCTGCTCAGGTGTCACCTTGCCGATGGCATCGAGAGTCTTGAACACATAGTTGGGATCCTGGGCAAACACCTGACCCATGGCGAGCTGGCTCACCTTGCCGGAGACGCTGTCCAGACCCCAGATGGCGGAGGCACGGTACTTGGCGATCGCCTTCTCCAGATCTTCCGGTTTGAGGCCGCGCTGGGCGAACTCGCCGATCACCTTGTCCACCTCCCCCTTGAGGGTCTTGAGGCTGCCATCCTGCGACGGATTGGGATAGGCGTAGACGGTCAGGGTACAGGCCAGCTCTTCGCAGTAGTGAGACGCCCCCACATCGATCGCCTTGCCGGTTTTCACCAGCGACTGGTAGAGCATGGAGCTGGCGGAACCACCCAGCACGTCGGCAAACATGTCGAGTGCAGGCTCCTGCGGATCGCCAAGAGAGACGGTGGGGTAGCTGATATAGAGCAGCGGCAGGTGCACCTTGTCCTGCAGCGTCACGTAGCGGGTCTCGGGCAGGGTCACCGGCTTTGGCGTCGGCTCGGCCACGTCCGGGCCGCGCGGGATGGAGCCGAAGTACTTCTCGATCCACTCGAGAGCCTGCTTGCTGTCAAAGTCGCCGCCCAGAGTCAGGGTGGCGTTGTTGGGACCATACCAACGCAGGAAGAACTGCTTGAGGTCGTTCACATCGACCCGGTCGAGATCTTCCACGTAACCGATAGGCTGCCAGGAGTAAGGGTGAGTACGCGGATAGAGCGCCTCCCCAACCTTCTCGCTCACCAGCCCGTACGGCTGGTTGTCGACCCGCTGGGCCCGCTCGTTCTTGACGGTGGCGCGCTGGATCTCGAACTTCTTCTGGCTCACCGCATCGAGCAGGAAGCCCATCCGATCCGCCTCCAGCCAGAGCACTTTTTCCAGCTGGTTGGCCGGCACGGTCTCGTAGTAGTTGGTGCGATCCTTGTTGGTGGTGCCGTTCATGTCGCCACCGGCCTCGTTGATGATCCGCATATGCTCCTGATCACCGACGTGTTTCGAGCCTTGGAACATCATGTGCTCAAAGAAGTGGGCGAAACCGGACTTGCCGACCGTCTCGCGGGATGAACCGACGTGATAGGTCACATCGAGGTGCACCAGCGGATCGGAGCGATCGGGGGCCAGGATCACGGTCAGGCCGTTGTCCAGCTTGTACATCTGGTAGGGGATGGCGAGCTTGCCCTCCTCCTTGCCCTGTTCGGCGATCAGGGTCGGTGCCGCCAGCACCGGCAGGGTGAAGCCCAGCAGAATGGTTAAAGGTATGACTTTGTTCACGGTAACCTCGTGAGTGACAAAAACAGGCTAGAAAATGTGACTGGCCAACAGAAAAACCAGGGCATAACGGAACAATTTGCCGAGCCCGATCAAAATGAGAGAGCGCCAGAAGGAGAGGCGCAGCCAACCGGCCAACAGACAGAGACCATCACCGACCACCGGCGTCCAGGCAAGCAGCAGACACCAGTGACCATGTTGTTTGAGCCAGCCTAAGGCTTTTTGTTCCCCACGGCCTTGAAAATCTTCCGGTTTTTTCTTGAAGGTGGCGAGCCAGCCGAGCCACCAGGTGGTCATGGAGCCGAGGGTATTGCCCAGCGTCGCCCACAGCAGCAGGCTCGCCATGCTCCACTCCCCCTTGGCCGCCATGGCCCCCAGCAGCACTTCGGAGCTGCCGGGCAGCAGGGTGGCGGAGGTGAATGCGCTTAAAAAGAGCCACCCCAGCCCCATCTGCATCAACTCATTCATGCTGCGCTTCCCCACCACAGAGGCAAGGACGAGAGGCACTCAGCAACAACCACACCATGTGCCATCGCCATCATCCCACTCATGCAGGATAACCGTCGGCGGCGGGCATGCGCAGCAGCAGCTTGCCGCGTACATGGCCCCCTTCGATGGCCTGATGAGCCAGCGCCCCCTCGGCCAGGGGGAATTCACCGGCAAGGGTAACCTTTACCTCCCCCTGACGCAGCAGCATCAACATCTGCCCCAGCTGCTTCTGGTCAGGGTGAACCAGCATGCCGACCACCTCGATCCCCGCCGCAGCCCCTGCATCCTTGATCTGCTGGGCGGTAATGGTAGGCACAGTCACCAGGCGGCCACCCGACTTGACGCAGGCGAGCGCCGCCTTGCCGCTCTCGCCGCCTACCAGATCCAGCACCAGATCGACCTGGCCGGCCTCTACCACCAAAGCAGCTGGCCAGTTTGCGTCGTGGTAATCCACCATCCAGCTCGCCCCCAGAGCGTGCAGGAAGCCATGGTTGTCCGGGCTGGCGATAGCCACCACCTCGGCGCCATAGGCGTTGGCAAACTGCACCGCCAGATGGCCGACACCACCGGCAGCGGCGAGGATCAACACCCGCTGGCCGCTCTGGAGGGCGCCGAGCTCAAACAGCCCCTGCCAAGCGGTGAGACCGGCCAGCGGCAACGCGGCCCCCTGCTGCAGGTTCACCCCGTCGAGCTTGACCAGCTCGCTCTCGCTTGCCACCACAGACTCCCCGTAGCCACCTGCGGTGAGGGGGAAACCGACCATGCCGCACACCCGATCCCCCTCGACCAGCGAGGTCACGCCGGGGCCCACCTTCTCTACCACGCCGGAGACGTCATAACCCGGTGTCCAGGGCAACTTGTCCTTGTTCTGGGCCGCCGCCCAGCCAAGACCGGCGCGGGTTTTGGCATCGATGGGGTTCACCCCCGCAAAGCAGATGCGCACCCGCACTTCGCCATCGGCTGGCACCTTATCGAGGGAAGGGTTGAGCTTGAGTACCGAGGGGTCACCGAATGCGGTAATCTGTAGTTGCGTCATTGCACAATCCATCCTGTTGATTGATCAAGGGTCAACAGAATAACAGCGAGGACACCATGGCTCGAATGTTTCTTATTCCTCTGTTGCTGGCACTGGGGTGGTGGGCATTTCTGCTCTACTTCCGCATCCCGCTCAAACAGGGGGCCAAGGGGTTTTACTGGATCATCGGCATCGGTGGCGGACTGGCCGCCTTCCTCAGCCTGATGATGGTGCTGACTCACTGAGTGCAACAGCCACTCGATAACGAAAAAGGCCACCGAGTTTCGGTGGCCTTCTCACTATCCGGCTTGCTGCTCCAGCGCCGGATTGAGGTAGTAGTGGCGATTGCTCCCCTGCCCCAGCACCCCTTGCGACAGCAGATGGTGGAACACCCGATCCACCTCCTCCAGCGAGAGTGACAAAGCTTGCGCCACCGAGCGCTTGCTGCACTTGAGCTCACCGCTCACCAGCGCACCGCGCACCTGCGCCAGCACTTCAGGGGCTGGCTCTGGGGGCATGATGGGCTCGGGCTGGGCTGCCATCGCCAACGCTGCCTGCGCCTCTCTGCGAGCTTGATCCTGCTGCCAGCGCCACATCCGGCGAAAGCGGTTCTCCTCGCCGATCAGGCTGACGAAAAAGGCGCCGAACACGTCGAGCAACACCGAGAGGAAGCAGACCAGCAGGAACTGCACCTGACTGATGCTCATCCCCACCCCGTCCGCCAGACTGCTCATCAGCCCCAACATGGAGGATTGTTCGTTGACCGGCTTGGCATCGCGCTGCTGGCGCAGCTCATCCTGCTGCAAGCGCAGCTTGGTGTTGGCGTGCTGCAACGAGGAGACGCCACTGGAAATGCGCTCCAGCTCGATGTATTTGCGGGCCGCCTCTTCGTTGAGCTGGATCTGCCGCTCGATGCTGGCGATCTGCTCGTCGAAACGGGCAAGCTCCCGTTCGTGGCGCGCCTGCTGGCTCAGTACCGTATTGGTGGCGCTGTTGATGCCACCAATACTGCCGCCGATGGAGATGGCCGCCAGCACGCTGTAAAACAGCAGCGACCAGAAAGCACCACTCAAATCCCGCCGCGCCTTGCGCTCGCCGTACTCGTACCAGACGTAAAACTTGCCCAGCTCGAAGATGATGGCCAAGCCGCCGAACAGCCACTTCATCAGCGGGTTGTCATCGATGGAGAGGAACAGCAGCAGGGAGAAGATAATGGAAGCCAGAATGGCCAACCCGGTGAAACTGTATACCGTCGTCAGAGCAAACCACCCCTTGGGGTAGCGCAATGTAGAGGAGTCCTGTGTGGTCATGATGAAGGGGTGTGCTGTGCAGGAAAAGTTGGCTGCCGATTATAGTCGCCAGACTCGCCCAGAGAAGGGCAAATGACTGAATTCCTTCAGATTGGCAACCAGCTGCCCAGAGTGCGACCAAAACGGACAAATCGGCAGCAGAAAAGCGATACAATCCCTCCCTGACTTGATCATGTAGTGAGATGGGGAACAGTTCCGCCCGGGTTCAGCTCCGGTCTGTACACTCATCCACCGTTGCAATTATCCGAGGCCATCATGAACAGTAAGACCACTTTGCTACTCTCCCTTCTTCTGGTTACCGGCAGCGCCGCAGCGACCCAGCAATATCAAGAGAGCAGTGGCTCCGAATTCTCCGTCGATGAGCTTAAATTCAATCTGGACTGGGATGACAAGCAGTTCGGCTGGACCCAGAACGACTGCCTCGACTTGGGGGTCGGCGAAACCGCCCCGGCCGACTGCAGGGCGGTCAAATTCAATCTGGAAGATGAAGAGAACCGCAACCAGCCGCCGCAAACCAACCAGATCCCTGCCAACGCGCAGAGTGGCCAATAACGACAGGAGTCCCCTTGCGATGATCCAAGCCAAACACAACCCCGTTATCCAGCGTGGCGCCCTGCTGCTCTCCCTGCTGATGGCACATGGCATCGCGGTTGCGGCACCGCCAAGCAAAAATGGCGATGGCATCAAGATCTCCGGTGATGACATCAAGATCAATCTCGACTGGGATGACAAAGAGTACGACTGGTGGCAGGACAACTGTCTGGATCTTGGCATTGGCGACAGCCGGATCAAACTCAACTGCGACAAGATAGATGGCAAGTACCGGGATCACTACAACCGCAGTATCCACAGCGGCAATAACCCCGGGCAAGGTCACGACAAACAGAAAGATAAAAACAAGGGCAATGGCAAGAAGAACTGAACGCCCTCTCCTGATGCAACAGGGGCTTGGCGCCCCTGTGCTGATTGTTTACCAATAATTCTCCGCACTGATATTGCCCGGCGCACGCCTCAGATTCTTGGCCAACCCCAGCGCCAGCAAGGTCTGCTGGGTCTCTTTCACCATCTCCGGATTACCGCAGATCAGCACTTGGCTCAGCTCGGGTGAGAACTCCAATCCCACCCGCTGCTGCAGCTGACCATTGGCAATCGCCGCCGGGATCCGCCCTGCCATTGCATCGGGCCAGGGCTCGCGGCTGACAAAGGGGACATAGCGAAAGCGCGCGCCATATTGCTCGGCAAAGCTGGCGATCAAATACTGATAGCTCAGCTCCTCGCCTTTACGTACCCCATGCACCAACACCAGATTCTCGAAACGGTTGAAGGCTTCCCCATCGGCCAGCATGGAGAGGAAGGGGCCGATGGCAGTACCGGTCGAGAGCAGCCAGAGATCGCGCCCAGCGGGCACCTCATCCAATGTCAGAAAGCCGGTCGCCTGGGATTGCACCAGCAGGGTATCGCCTGCTTGCAGCGAGCCGAGCGAGGGAGTCAGCTCACCGCTCGGGATCTCGACCAGATAGAACTCGTGGTATGGCGCAGAGGGGGGATTGACGAAAGAGTAGGCGCGCTGAATGCGGCGATCGCTCTGCTCGAGGGCCAGCTTGGTGAATTGGCCTGCCTTGTAGGGAGCCAGCTCGGCCGCTACCCGCAGGGAGAACAGAGTGGGTGTCCATTCGATGCGTTCGATGACGCGACCTTCTACCCAAGCCATAAAGATCTCCTCCAGTGGAACAGACCTTCACTCTACCCCCGGGCCGGAAAATAAAAAACCCGCGCAAAAGCGCGGGTTTTCTCTGCAAAAGCGAATCGCTATTACAGGGCAACAACCTGGATCTGTACGGTTGCTTTAACGTCAGCGTGCAGCTGAACAGCAACTTCGTAGTCACCGGTGTTACGCAGAACGTTGCCCATACGGACTTCGCTCTTGGCAACGGCTACGCCGGCAGCAGTGATGGCTTCAGCCACGTCACGGGTACCGATGGAACCGAACAGCTTGCCTTCGTCGCCAGACTTGGAAGCGATAACCACGGTAGCCAGTTCGGCCAGCTTGGCAGCACGCTCTTCAGCAGCAGCTTTGTTGGCAGCCAGTTTGGCTTCCAGCTCAGCGCGACGAGCACCGAAAGCTTCGATATTGGCCTTGGTGGCCATAACAGCTTTGCCTTGCGGGATCAGGTAGTTACGGGCATAACCAGATTTCACGGAAACTTGGTCACCCAGACCGCCCAGTTTGGCGATTTTGTCGAGCAGGATAACTTGCATTACCTTTCCTCTATAAATTTCGTTGAGTTAGGCTTAAGTGCCGGGCCGATTCTTACTTGTTGTGCAGATCGGTGTACGGCAGCAGAGCCAGGTAACGAGCACGCTTGATGGCGCGTGCCAGCTGACGCTGATACTTGGCGCGGGTACCGGTGATACGGCTCGGTACGATCTTGCCAGATTCAGTGATGTAGTTTTTCAGAGTAACGATATCTTTGTAGTCGATCTCGGTAACGTTCTCGGCAGTGAAGCGGCAGAACTTACGACGACGGAAATAACGTGCCATGGCCTTTATCCTCTAGTCAGTGATCCAGAATTACTCTTCGGAAGCAGCTTCAGTAGCTTCTTCGCGGCGCTCGTCGTCACGACGGGTGAAGCGCTCTTCTTTGGCCTTGGCCATCGGAGAAACTTCAGTCACGGCGTGCTTGGTGCGCATGATCATGTTGCGGATAACGGCATCGTTGAAGCGGAAGTTGGTTTCCAGCTCATCGATAACGGCTTGCTCTGCTTCTACGTTCATCAGAACGTAGTGGGCTTTGTGCAGTTTGTCGATCGGGTAAGCCAGCTGACGACGGCCCCAATCTTCCAGGCGATGAATGGTACCACCGGAGGTGGTGATGGCGCCGGTGTAACGCTCGATCATGCCGGGAACTTGCTCGCTCTGGTCCGGATGAACCATGAAGACGATTTCGTAATGACGCATTTTAGCTCCTTACGGATTAATTCAGCCTCCGCCCAGGTGCAGCCAGACCTCGGAGGCAAGGAACATAAAGGTGTTTAGTCGCTGCTTTTCTAGGGCGGCGTATTGTACGAAATCACATCCCTCACTGCAACTGACCGCCTCAAATGTTTTTCCCGATGGAAATCATCAGAAACAACAATTGATAATGATTATCACTTAGATCTATTCTCTCTCTATATCCTTATGGAGGGTGATGCCATGCAACCCGCACTGACGACTACGATTCCAGCCCGCAAATTCAAACTGACCCTGCTCGGGCCTGCCTTTATCGCCGCCATCGGCTATATCGACCCGGGCAACTTCGCCACCAATATTCAGGCGGGCTCTACCTTTGGCTACCAGTTGCTCTGGGTGGTGGTATGGGCCAACCTGATGGCCATGCTGGTGCAAACCCTCTCGGCCAAGCTCGGCATCGTCACCGGCAAGAATCTGGCGGAGCACATCCGCGACCGACTGCCTAAACCGGCGGTCTGGGCCTACTGGGTGCAGGCAGAGATCATCGCCATGGCCACCGATCTCGCCGAATTTATCGGCGCCGCCGTCGGCTTCAAGCTGTTGCTTGGCGTGACCTTGCTTGAAGGAGCCTGTATCACCGCTGTAGTGACCTGGGGGATCCTGATGCTGCAATCCCGTGGTCAGAAACCGCTGGAATTCGTGGTCGGTGGCCTGCTGCTGTTTGTCGCGGCGGCCTACATCGTCGAGCTGATCTTCTCCCGCCCCCATCTGCCCAGCCTGCTGGAAGGGGCCCTCTTCCCCGGTTTGCCCAACAGCGATGCCGTCTATCTGGCCGCCGGTGTGCTCGGTGCTACCGTGATGCCACACGTTATCTACCTGCACTCGGCACTGACCCAGCACACGCAGGATCAGGGTTCAGTCAGCCAGCGGCTGCACACCACCCGGGTCGATGTGGCGATTGCCATGACCATCGCCGGTTTCGTCAATCTGGCGATGATGGCGATGGCGGCCGCCGCGTTCCACAGCTCGGGCCACCAGCAGGTAGCGGAGCTGGAATCCGCCTACCAGACCCTCACTCCGCTGCTGGGGCAAGCTGCGGCCACCCTGTTCGGCCTCTCGCTGGTCGCCTCCGGCATCAGCTCTACCGTGGTGGGCACGTTGGCCGGGCAAGTGGTGATGCAGGGCTTTGTCCGCTTTACCATCCCGCTCTGGCTGCGTCGCGCCATCACCATGGCTCCCGCCTTCGTGGTAATCGCCATGGGGCTCAACACCACCGAAATTCTGGTGCTGAGTCAGGTGATCCTGAGCTTTGGCATCACGCTGGCCCTGATCCCGCTGTTGATGCTGACCGGCGATCGGGCACTGATGGGGCAACATCGCAACCATCCGGTCACACAAGCCATCGGCCGCCTTATCGTTGCGCTGGTGATCGGGCTCAACGCCTATCTGCTGGTCGCCATGATCTAGCGAACCGTCAAACCGAGAAGAGGGGCTCATTAACACTGGTTAATGAGCCTCTTCGCACTTTGGCGTATGCTGCCGCTTTCTCTTCTCATTTATCGTTGCGGGAGCCTTGCCATGGAACACACCCGAGCCAGCTTCGTACTGGGCCATCATCAGGAGCAGGTCAGCGTGGTCTGCTGCCAGCGCGGTGACACCACACTGCTGGTCACCGACCTCACCCCCTTTCATCCCCAGAGTCACCTCTGGCCCGATCAGCCGGGGGACGTGGGCCATGCTCGCTGGGAAGGGGGCGAAGCCGCCATTGGCCCTTGCCGGATGGGGGCCATCAGCCCGGATGGCGAGCTGTTCGTCGATACAGCCATTCCGGTCAAGCGGGGCGCAGAGGGGTGGAGTTTCGTGGTGGTACATCCGCTGACCGGAGACCACGCGCTGGCCGTTGGCAGCCAGGTCGAATTGCAAGTGGATAGCGCTGCCCGCCACGCGTTGAGTCTGGGCCATAGTGGCTGCCATCTGGCCGCGCTGGCGCTCAATCGAGTACTAACTCCCTACTGGCGCAAGGAGGTAAGCGAGCGCGATGCACTGTGCCAGCCCGACTTCGACCGCCTGGCTATTCAAAGCTCGCGGGTCGAGCCTTGCGGTTCGCGGGAGCAATACCGCATAGGCAAGAGCTTGCGCAAGAAAGGGGTCAACAGCGAATCGCTGCTGGCAGATCTGGCGCTGATTGAAGAGAAGGTAAACCAGCAGCTGGCCGACTGGATCGCAGCCGGGAGCGAGATCCGCCGCAGCCGCGCTGGCGAGGCGATCATCGATTCCCGTTACTGGCACTGCATGCTGGAAGGCCAGGAGGTGACCATTCCCTGTGGTGGCACTCATGTTGCCTCGCTCGCCGAGTTGGGGGAGGTCAAGGTACAGCTCACACAAGTGGAAGAGGGCTTTGCCATGCTGACACGGGTCACGCCAACCGGCGCCTGAGTCGCAGACTTGACCACTCAGGGCTAACGCCCAAGTTGGCAATAGAGAAGTATCGCAAAGAGGGCGCATCATCATGCCCCTCAACGCCCGTCATGACGGGCCGATGCTTCTCTTTTAACCACTCCCTGATTAGAATGCGCCTCCCACAGGAGGCACATCACCCATGAGTAGTACCCAACTACGCACCACCCCGGATCGACTTCGTTATCTGGTTCTCTACGAAGGCATCGGGCTGGCACTGGTCGCACCGCTGATCAGCCAGCTGTTCGGTCAGGGCGTCGCCGAGGTCGGTTCGCTGGCCATCTTCTTCTCCATCGTCGCCACCGCCTGGACCTATGGCTGGAACCTGTTGTTCGACAAGGGGTTGCTCAAACTTTGCGGGCGCACCAACAAGCGACCACTGGACCGCTTCCTGCACGCATTTGGCTATGAGGCGAGCTTTATGATGCTCTCCCTCCCTTGCGTCATGTTCTGGCTCGATTTGGGAGTATGGGACGCCCTGATGCTGGATCTCGGCTTCGTCGCCTTCTACCTCGTCTACATCATGGTCTTTACCTGGGCCTATGAGCGGATCTGGCCGCTGCCATCCAACCCGCAAACGGCATAAGGCCTCAGCCGCAACGAGGCTGACAGAAGGAACAGTCAGGAAGGACTAATAGGAAGGATGGGAGAATCCCATAAAAACAATGCCAGTCAGCAAGCTGACTGGCATTGGACAAAACAGACTTTCGGACTTACTTGACGGCGTCTTTCAGAGCCTTGCCAGCCACGAATGAAGGCACGTTGGCAGCAGCAATCTGGATCTCTTTACCAGTTTGCGGGTTACGACCGGTGCGGCCTGCGCGGTGGGTGACCTTGAAGGTGCCAAAACCGACCAGTTGCACAGCATCGCCTTCTTTCAAGCTCTGGGTAATACCATTGATGATCTCTTCCAGAGCCACTTTGGCCTGAGCTTTGCTCAGATCTGCTTTGGCGGCAATCGCATCGACAAGTTGAGCTTTGTTCATAACATTTCCTTTATGATCGGGCATTTAGCGCTGGGTCACTCTATGCAAAAAAAAACGCACAGGCAAAGCCTTTATCGAGCCGAACGCGTCAAACGCTGGGGTTTTCATCAAGATCTGCGGAAATAGTCACATTCCACACGCGAAAAACCGTGAGCAGGCCTGAAACCTGCTAGCACGCAGACACAATCCACTGACTATTTCTTCGCCGCTTAACATTATCCCCCCATGGCTATTGACGCTTGCCCAGATTTTCCCTAGTTATAGGTTGTGTCACTGCTCAAACGGCTCGGAATACCGAACAATCGGCCAGCCTTTGCCCCACGGAGGGATAGGGATTATGTTGACGAAACTGGAACAGACCAAGCAGGCGCTGGCAGGCAAGCATAAGGCTATCGACGACTGGCTGGATGCAAGGCAAGCGTTGCTGGTCGGATACATGCAGCTGGCAGGTCTCACTCCGGCGCGGACCAAGCAACGCAGCCTGCCCAAAACAGAAGAGCTGCATCAGTTTTGCGACCGCCTGGTCGACTATGTCAGCGCGGGCCATTTCGAAATCTACCACCACGTCGTCACCGCCTTCGAGCAAGCCAGCGGCGAAACACTGGAGCTGGCCAAGCGCATCTATCCCCATATTCGTAACAGCACTGAATTCGCCCTCGAGTTCAACGACAAATACAGTGATGCCGACGAGGCCCAATTGCTGCTACTGGATGATGATCTCAACGAGTTGGGCCCGGTTCTGGAAGAGCGGTTCAAACAGGAAGACCGCCTGGTCAAGGCGCTTCATGTGGTGGAATCCTTGAGTACCCAGCAAGCCTGAATGCCATTTTCGGAGCAAGTTCAAGATACTGGCAACCAAGGTGGATTACACTCAGAGCAATGACCCTAGCGTCCACACTTATTGCATACAGGAGATGAGCATGTCTGAGCGCCGCCGTTTTGCACGGATCCTCTACTTGACCATGGCAGAACTCACCCAGGGGGAACAGAAGTGGCAGACCCAGCTTGTCGACGTCTCCTTGCAGGGAGCCCTGCTGATCCGCCCCGACGACTGGGAGAGCCGTGACAACAAGGAGTACCAGCTCAGCTTTATCCTGAGCGGTAGCGATATCGAGATCAAAATGCAGGTCGAGCTGACCCACGAAGCCAGCAAGAAGCTGGGTTTCTACTGCCACCACATCGATATCGACAGTGCCACCCATCTCAAACGGATGATCGAGCTTAACGTCGGCGACGAAGAGCTGCTCCACCGCGAGCTGGAACAACTGCTGAGCGAGCATCTGGAACACAGCCAGCCCTGATGGCAGGTTCCAGCCCATAAAAAAGAGCGCCGAGGCGCTCTTTTTTCGTTGTGCGGTTGTCTCGATTGCAATGCTGAGGGATTACAGCGCCTCGAGTGCCTCAGACAGCTTCTTGACCGGCACCACTTCCATCCCTTCGATGGGATGCTTGGGGGCATTGGCGTGCGGCACGATGGCACGGCGGAAACCGTGCTTGGCCGCCTCCTGCAACCGCTCCTGGCCAGACGGCACCGGGCGAATTTCACCGGAAAGACCCACTTCGCCGAACACCACCAGATCCTTGGGCAGCGCCTGATCCCGGAAGCTGGAGACCATAGCCAGCAGCAGCGCCAGATCCGCACTGGTCTCCTCGACCTTGACCCCGCCGACCACGTTGATGAAGACATCCTGATCCGCCATCTGCAGCCCGCCGTGACGGTGCAGCACCGCCAGCAACATGGCGAGCCGGTTGTGATCCATCCCCACCGCCACCCGGCGCGGGTTGGAGAGCTGGGAGTAGTCCACCAGCGCCTGCAACTCCACCAGCAGCGGTCGGGTACCCTCCCAGATAACCATGACGATGGAACCGGGCGCCTGCTCCTGCCCCCGACTGAGGAAGATGGCGGAGGGATTGCTCACCTCGCGCATTCCCTGTTCGGTCATGGCAAAGACCCCCAGCTCGTTGACCGCACCGAAGCGGTTCTTGTGAGAGCGCAGGGTACGAAAACGGGAGTCATGGCCGCCATCTAGCAGCACAGAACAGTCGATGCAGTGCTCCAGCACCTTGGGACCCGCCAGACTGCCATCCTTGGTCACATGACCCACCATAAAGATGGCCACATGGTTCTGTTTGGCATAGCGGGTCAGCAGCGCTGCCGCTTCGCGCACCTGAGAGACAGAACCGGGGGACGATTGCACATCCGCCACATGCATCACCTGAATGGAGTCAATCACCATGATCTGCGGCTGCTCCTGCTGGGCTATCAGGCAGATCTGCTCGACGCTGGTCTCGGAGAGCATCCGCAGCTTGTCGGTGGGCAGCCCAAGGCGGTTGGCCCGCATCGCCACCTGCTGCAGCGACTCCTCACCAGTGACATAGAGGGTTTTCATCCGTTCAGCGAGACCACACATGGTTTGCAGCAGCAAGGTCGACTTGCCCGCCCCCGGGTTGCCGCCGATCAGAATGGCCGAGCCTGGCACCACACCGCCACCAAGCACCCGATCCAGCTCCTTGAAACCTGAGGTAAAACGGGGAATTTCGGTGGTGGCGATCTCTGCCAGTGTCTGTACCTGACTGCCGACCGCGCCGGCATAACCGGTGTAACGGGCACTCTTGCCAGCGGGGCTCACCGAACCGAGGCGCACCTCGGTGATGGTATTCCACTCCTTGCATTCGCTGCATTGACCTTGCCAGCGTGTGAAGTCGGCACCACATTCGGAACAAACATAAGCAGTTTTATTTTTGGCCATTGATAACTCGGGGACAGGATGAATTCCTGCTTGATATACTTGTTTGCGACCGACAGATCAAACCCAGAATCGGAAAAGTGACTTTCCGTGGCAGGAACAAATGGATTCAGAACACCAGCAACATCTGATTGAACAACTCGTCCCCTTGCTGCGGGAGAAAGATTTCGAGGAGATCTTCAACCGCATGACCCAGGAGGAAAACAGCAACAGCCGTTTTCTGATCAAGATGGAGCTCAAGCGCAAGTGCTCCCCCTGCCGCAGGGTCATCGACATGCGCGATGAGCTGGAGGATGAGTGCCTGGTGCATGAGTTCGACGGCATCACTCACTTCATGCCCGCCGATGCGATAGCCCTGTTCCAGTCCCAGTGCTATCTCTACCGCGATATCTATACCCTCGGCGTCTACGAGGCGCTGCAACAGTGGCAAAAACAGCACCACAACGCCCGCGTGGATGGTCAGCTGTCGCCGCCGGCCAGCCCCTTCCGGCAATATGATGTCAACACCATTGCCTTTGCCAGCTACTACGGCCGCCGTCAGGAGCGGATGCACTTCAGCTCGCCGGTGCTGATCAAGTTTCAGGACGGAGAGAAGTTGTTCGCCAAGAGTTCCGATCTCTCGCTGGGTGGCATGAGAGTCTCGGTACCCTATCTGCCTAACTATCACACCGGCGCCCAGGTGGAGGTCTTCTTTACCGGACTGGAGCGGGACACCCCCAATCCGGTGCTGCATCAGTCGGTCGGCTATCAGATCCTCGGCGAAGAGAGCAAAGAGGGGAAATACTGGCTGCGACTGGTGCGCTCCGGCGAACAGCCCGCCTTTGATGCCTTCCTCAGCGACTTTATCGACGCCAACAAGATCCGCTATCGGGTCAGCGTCGACTATCTGCTCTCCGCCGCCATCATCAAGGGGTATGAGCAGTTCTACCTGCCGCGGATGACCGGCATGCCGCTCTTCTTCGGCACCGGCGACAGCCCCAATCTCGAGATTGCCCTGCGCACGGAAAACAACCAGCACCTGCTGGAGTATTGGCGCGATGAGAAAAACCGCGATGCCCTCGCGGGGCTTTTCAGCGCAGAGCGGATGAAACGGCTCTGCCCGGCCCCCGGCACCACCACCGAGACCATCATCTACTGCTTTACCCACACGGTGCGCAGCCACATCTACTTCTTCTCCGCCACCGCCGAGGAACTGCGCCAGAGTGGCCTCACCGCCCTCTTCTTCCAGGTGGGCTCACGCCGGCCCAGCTGGCGTGTCTACAAGTTCACGCTGGAGGCATGCGATCTGGTCGAGGCGGATGTGGGACAACTGCAGGGGCAGGACAATCCGCAGTTACAAGACATCCTGCTGCTCGAGCGGCTCAAGCAGATCGGCTATTGCGGCCTGCTGCAGGAGATCGGCCTGGAGTCCCAGCGAGAAGAGTTCCATCAGGAAGGGGTCAGCAACAACGCCAACGAGCTGCAGCGCTTTGGTCACGAACAGGGGGTTGCCCCGTTCGAGATCGAGACCCTGCACTATGTTCAGCTGCGCAAGGAATCGCGCTACATCCACAAGACCGCGGTCGCCATCCATCACAACGGCAAATCCTGGATCGGCTGGACCCGCGACATCTCGACTCACGGCCTGCAAATCGAGCTGGAAGATGCCTTTATCGGCGAGAAGAACGATGTGGTGACCATCGCCCTGCCCCGCTTGCAGGAGCTCTCCAAGAGCATGGATCTGCAGCGTCTCTCCTACCGGCTGGTCAGTCTCAACATGACCCGCACCGTGCTGCACCTCTGCATCGAAGGGGATTCGGATCGCCATACCGGCCGCCAATTCTTCAGCCTGCTGATCGAGAGCAACCAGAACAAGCTCAAGGCGGCGCAGGAGCAGCGCCGCTATCGCGGGCTGGCGCGGGCCCTGCGCAACATCTATACCCACCACCTGTTCAACTCACCGGTCTACGTCAACAAGCTGAAAGGCGCGCCCAAACCGGCCTCCATCGGCAAATCCCTGCAACCGCGCAGTCTGCAGCGGCTGCTGCAAGCCTGTGCTGAGCTGCCGGAGCAGGAGAACCTCTACCCGCTGTTTCAGGGGGAGCTGCTCAAGGAGCTGCTGATGAACCCGCTGCGAGCCATCGAGCGGGAGGACAAACCGAGAGAAGATGAGGTCTATATCGCCAGCATCCAGACCAAGGCCGGCCTGCCCATCTTCAGCAGCCGGCTGGCCAGCAGCTTTGCCAATGTCAAAGAGAAGCGTCAGTTCATCGAGCTGGCGCAGCAACAGGGGGAGTTCTACTCGGTGCTGGTCGGTATCTCCCGTACCGGACGGCCCGACACCAACTTCATCGCCAACGAGCTGGACTACATCGCCAAGTTCGCCATCCACAAGGCACGCAAGCTGGAAGAGGAGCTCTGGAGCGTGGTGGGGGTGGGCGAACTGACCGATACCACCCAGGCAACCCTGTTCCGCTTTGGCATCACGCCGCCGCTGAACTGAAGATCCGGAAACAGACAAAAATGAAACAGGGCGCTCGAGGCGCCCTGTTTTTTGTCATGCCGCCTGCGGGTTGAGCAGCCAGTCGAGGATCTGGGGAAAGTGATCCTCCTGGGCCTGCTGGGCGGTCAGCATATTGATGTGGTCATAATCGAGGCGGTTGCCGTTGTCCCGCCCCAATCGGGTGTGACGTGTGGCCGAACCCATCTCGTCGCTGAAGCGGCGCACATCGGTCGGGTGACCCAGCACCTTGTCCGCTTTGGCCGAGATCATCCAGAGCGGTGGCCAGTTGACCCGTGCCGCCGCCTCGTCATAGGCAAAACCGTCGTGAGGATCCTGCCAGGGGCCGCACTTGACCCAGGGGATGGTCTCCTGCAGATAGCGCAGCGGCTCGTCGTCTGCACCGATCTTCAGAGTACGAGCCGCCAGAAAACCACGGCGGCGGGCCAGCCAGGGGGCCAGCCGATTCCAGATCAGATCCACCTTCAGCCAGCGCTCGGGATTGTGCACCGACACGCCGCGCTTGGTGCCAAAAAACAGCAGACTGGCAACCTGTTCCGCCAGCTCGGGGAAGCGCACCAGAGTCGAGGCCATGATGACACCACCCCAGGAGTGGGCCACCCAGTGCACCTTGAAACCATGATGGCGCTCGGCAATCCAGCGGTGCAGGGCGGGCAGATCCTCGGTGATCAGCTCATGCTGACCGTGCTCCGCCTGCTCGGCGATAGCTGGAGTGCTAAGCCCCCGCCCCCGCAAATCAGCCACATAGACCTGATAGCCGTGGCGGGCCAGAAAGCAGGCCAGCCCCTTGCCCGATTCGGTATAGAAAATCCGCCCGTTCTCGATGGCGCCGTGCACCATCAGGATCGGCTCGCCATGCACGGCGACCCGGGGTTTGATGTGGCGAACATGCAATTGATGGCCACCACAGGGGATAAACAGAGACTGCTGCAACAATTCCATTTTTATTGGTTTCCTCCTTGAAACACTGTCAGCGCTTGTCCCAACGTTGTTCGCTGCAGGCCCGCGCCGCCAGCAGGCAGATCACCCCCTCCAGATCGTGATGATTGAGGGTGGCCGCCGCCTGCGCCCGCACCAGCGGCTTGGCGTGAATGGCGATGCCAAGGCCCGCGATCCCCATCATTTTGAGATCGTTGGCACCATCGCCGATGGCCACGGTCTGGGCGGCAGCAATGCCGTACTCCTGAGCAAGCTGCTGCAACACCTCGGCCTTGACGCTGGCATCGACGATGCGCCCACTCACCTTGCCGGTCAGCTGGCCCCCCTCCACCGCCAGCTCGTTGGCGAAGATGGCATCGAGCCCCAGCTCACGCTGCAACTGGCCAGCAAAACGGGTAAAACCACCGGAGGCGATGGCCACCTTCCAACCCGCCCCTTTGAGGGTATCGACCATCAGCTGCAAGCCCGGCATCCAGGGCATCCATGCCGCCACCTCGTCGAGGATGGCGACCGGCGCCCCCTCAAGCAGCGCGACCCGATTACGCAGACTGTCGGCAAACTCCAGCTTGCCCTGCATCGCCGCGGCCGTCACTGCCGCTACCTGCTCGCCAACCCCGGCAAGCCGGGCAATCTCGTCGATGCACTCGATGCGGATCGCGGTGGAGTCCATGTCCATCACCAGCAGGCCGGGCTCGTTCAGGGTCGGTAGCGCGGGCAGATGGCAGAGATCGATCTCCCACTCACCGCTCTTGAGCTCGGCCACCAGCTCGGAAGAGAAGCGATCGCAGCCAAGCAGCAGCAACGGCACGCCCGCCACCTCTGTGGGAGGATAGAGGGTGGCCGCCAACTCCTGTGCAGCCAACAGTGGCGACAGACGCGCCAGATGGGAGGCACCCAGCCCCTTGCCAAACAGCACCAGCCAGCCGCCCGCCTGCGGGGTCTCTGTCGGTTGCAACGCATCTGCGTTGAGCTGCCAACAAGGTGAGCCTGACAACAACGCGGGCCAATCGGATAACAGAGGGGGGAGCCGGGACAACAACATAAGGGATACGCCTTCCTTGGTGATCAGGGGGTTAACAATGCTGGCCCAGAGTAGCGTATTGCTTTTTGTACAGGCAAGCGCCAAGATCCCGCCACTCCTTGTTACCATGAGGTCTCGCGCTTGCAGCGTCATCTTCCCATCAAACGTGTTCTCAGCCTGGGTGCCGGTATTCTGCTCGGATGCTGGGTGCTCGGTGTGCTCATCCATATGCAGGGTGAAAGCCAGGCCTCGCTGCACAGCGAAGCGCGCAACCGGGCACAGGCGCTGGTCGCCTATGCTGCCCGCGACATGAAACGCTGGATCAAGGAGGAAAAGAGCAGCGAGCTGGAGCGGCTGGCGCGGGATCTGGCGGCGGAGCCGGAGATCCTCGATGCCACCCTCTACGACGGACGCGGCATTCCCCTCGCCCAGTCTGAGCAGGCGGTGCCGCTGGAGAGCCTGCTGCCCATCGGCAGCGATAACAAGTCACTACCGGAGCAGGGCAAGGGGCGGATCCAGTTCGTGCAGGAGATCCGGGATGGCGAGCAGACCATCGGCTTCCTGCGCATCACCCTGGAAGAGCAGCGGATGCTGGCAGACAAGGACACCCGGCTCAAGGTGGTGCAGGAGAAACAGCGGCTGATGCTGCTGGTCGCCCTGCTGGCCGGAGTGCTCATCTCCTACGGCGTGCGCCGCAACTACATGCGGGTGCGCAAGCACAAGAAAAAGAGTACGCCCCCCTCGCCACCTCCGGAAAACTGATGGCGCAACCAGAAAGCAGATACAAAAACGGCGGCCAGAAGGCCGCCGTTTCTTATTCGCAAGGGAATTACTTGTCGCCCAGCAGGACGGAATCCAGTGCGATTTCGATCATGTCGTTGAAGGTCAGCTGACGCTCTTCAGAGGTGGTCTGCTCACCGGTACGGATATGGTCGGAGACGGTGCAGATGGTCAGCGCCTTGGCACCGTACTCTGCGGCCACGCCGTAGATACCGGCGGCTTCCATCTCGACACCCAGGATGCCGTATTTTTCCATGACGTCGAACATGGAGGGGTCCGGGGTGTAGAACAGGTCGGCGGAGAAGATGTTACCCACACGCACGGCAACGCCCTTGTTCTTGGCGGCCTGTACAGCGTTGGCAACCAGGTCGAAGTCGGCGATGGCAGCGAAGTCGTGATCCTTGAAGCGCAGGCGGTTTACTTTGGAATCGGTGCAGGCACCCATACCGATCACCACGTCACGCAGTTTCACGTCTTCACGCACGGCGCCACAGGAGCCCACACGGATCAGGGTCTTCACACCGTAATCGGTGATCAGCTCTTTTGCGTAGATGGAGCAAGAGGGGATACCCATGCCGTGACCCATTACGGAGATACGACGGCCCTTGTAGGTACCGGTGAACCCGAACATGTTGCGCACGTCGCAGATCTGCTCGACGTTCTCCAGGAAAGTTTCAGCGATGTACTTGGCGCGCAGGGGGTCGCCCGGCATCAGCACGGTATCAGCAAAGGCGCCATCTTTCGCATTGATATGAGGAGTTGCCATTCTCTTGATTCCTTCACACTAGGTTGAGTTTTATTGTTTTATAAATTGCCCGCCGCCGAAGTGGCGGGCGGGTAAATTACAGGAAGCTGGTACCGTACGCCAGTTTCGGCAGGCCGTGATAAGTCGCGATGCTCTGGCCGATATCGGCAAAGGTCTCGCGACGACCGACGGAGCCGGCCTTGACCGGCTTGCCGAAGAACAGCACCGGAATGTATTCGCGGGTGTGGTCGGTGCCACCCCAGGTCGGGTCGCAACCGTGGTCAGCGGTCAGCACCACCACGTCGCCATCTTGCAGCAGCTCAAACAACTCCGGCAGGCGGGAATCGAAATACTCCAGCGCACCGGCATAACCGGCAACATCACGGCGGTGGCCGTAGGAGGAGTCGAAGTCCACAAAGTTGGTGAAGACGATGGTGTTGTCACCGGCCGCTTTCACCTCTTCCAGCGTGCGATCCCACAACTCGGTCAGACCGGTCCCTTTCACCTGCTTGGTGATGCCCTGCTGGGCATAGATGTCGGCAATCTTGCCGATGGAGACCACCTGACCGCCCGCATCTTTCATGTAATCCAGCACGGTCGGCGCCGGCGGCAGCACTGAGTAGTCGTGACGGTTGCCGGTGCGCTTGAAGTTGCCCTTGCCAGTACCTACGAACGGACGCGCAATCACGCGGCCGATGTTGTAGGGCTCCAGCAGCTCGCGCACGATGTGGCACAGCTCATAGAGCTTCTCGAGGCCGTAGGTCTCTTCGTGGCAGGCAATCTGGAACACGGAGTCGGCAGAGGTGTAGAGGATCGGCTTGCCGGTCTTCATGTGCTCTTCGCCCAGATCGTCCAGCACTTGGGTACCGGAAGCGTGGCAGTTACCCAGATAGCCAGGCAGACCGGCCTTCTCGACGATGGCGTCCAGCAGCTCCTGCGGGAAGCTGTTGTGGTGATCCTTGAAGTAGCCCCACTCGAACAGTACGGGCACACCGGCGATCTCCCAGTGACCGGACGGGGTATCCTTGCCGGAGGAGAGCTCCTGCGCAAAGCCGTAGGCACCGACCACCTCGATATCTTTCTTCAGCCCTTCCGGGAAGTAGCCGGAGGCCTGCTCGCAAGCGTGGCCCAGACCCAGCTTGTTGAGGTTGGGCAGATTGAGGGCACCGCGGCCTTCAATTTCACCTGCCGCACACGCCTTGGCGATATGGCCAAGGGTGTTGGCGCCCACATCTCCGAACTTGTCGGCATCGGCAGCAGCGCCAATACCGAAAGAGTCCATCATCAGAATAAAGGTACGTTTCATGGGTCTTCCCCTTGTTACAAATCGGCCAGGGTGATACGGCGGTACACTTCAGGCAGTGCTTCCGGCCGCTCGCCACCAATCCGGACAGCCGCCTGCACCATGCTGGCAGCCTGAGCATATTGCTCTTCAGTCTGAGCGTGGATCATCGCGATCGGCTTGTCAGCATCGACGTTTTGACCCAGGCGGATAAAGTCGGTCAGACCGACCGCATAATCAAGTTTGTCACCGGCAGCGCGGCGACCACCGCCCATCGCCACCACGGCCAGACCCAGCTCGCGGGTATCCATGGCGGTCACGAATCCGCTGTTGGCCGCGAAAACCGGGCGTACGATGGCTGCCTTGGGCAGGTAAGCGTCGTAACGCTCCATGAAATCGGCCGGGCCACCGAGACCTGTTACCATCCGACCGAATATCTCGGCCGCCTTGCCGTTATCCAGCACCGCCTGCAGCTTGGCGCGGGCATCGCGCTCGTCGCTGGCCAAGCCTGCAGAGATAAGCATCTCGGCACACAGCGCCATGGTCACTTCGTGGATGCGCGGGTTGCGGTATTCACCGGTCAGGTAACGCACCGCTTCACGTACTTCCACCGCGTTACCGGCGCTGGAGGCCAGCACCTGGTTCATATCGGTCAAGAGCGCAGAGGTGCGGCAGCCGGCACCGTTGGCCACGGCCACAATGCTCTTGGCCAGCTCTTCGGAGGCTTCAAAAGTCGGCATAAAGGCGCCGGAGCCCACTTTCACATCCATCACCAGCGCTTCCAGCCCGGAGGCGAGCTTCTTGGAGAGGATGGAGCCGGTGATCATCGCGACAGATTCGACGGTGGCGGTGATGTCCCGTACTGCATAGATACGCTTGTCAGCGGGGGCGAGATCGCCGGTCTGGCCGATGATGGCGACACCCGCCTCTTTCACCACTTTCAGGAAACGATCGTTGTCGACCGAGGTCTGGTAGCCGGGAATGGCGTCCAGCTTGTCGAGGGTACCACCGGTGTGGCCCAGGCCACGGCCGGAGATCATCGGCACGAAACCGCCGCACGCAGCGACCATCGGGCCAAGCATCAGGGAGACAACGTCCCCCACCCCGCCGGTGGAGTGCTTGTCGACAATCGGGCCACCCAGATTGAGGTGATCCCAGGTCAGCACCATGCCGGAGTCGCGCATGGCGCAGGTCAGGGCAACCCGCTCATCCATGGTCATGTCTTTGAAGTAGACCGCCATCGCCAGCGCCGCAATCTGCCCCTCGCCGATGGTGTTGTTGGTAATGCCCTGAACGAAGAATTGAATTTCTTGGGTACTGAGCGCTTCACCGTTGCGCTTCTTGCGAATAATTTCTTGAGGCAAAAACATCTTTCATTCCCTCCGCCATTGCTGGCGTTACACAAGCCTGAATCCTTGCCCGCACACCGCATGGTGGGGGCTAACAGGGCGGACAGCAGTCCGCCCTCTCATCAACCTATTAGTAACCGCTGGTGTTGGCTGGCTTGTCGCCATGCCCCAGAGTGGCCAGCAGACTGGCCAGCAGGCTGGATGCACCAAAGCGGAAGGTACGGGCGGATACCCAGTCGTTGCCGAGGATCTCTTCGGCCATGGCCAGGTACTGACCGGCAACAGCTGCGTCTTTCACACCACCAGCAGGCTTGAAGCCAACTTTCGGATTCTTGGCCTTGATCACTTCCATCATGATGCGTGCCGCTTCTGGGGTCGCATTGACCGGCACCTTGCCGGTGGAGGTCTTGATGAAGTCGGCACCGGCATCGATACAGATTTCGGAAGCGCGACGGATCAGCGCCTCTTCTTTCAGCTCGCCGGTTTCGATGATCACTTTCAGCAGCACGTTGGCAGCGCAGGCCTCTTTACAGGCTTTGACCAGATCAAAACCGATCTGTTCATTACCAGCCATGAAGGCGCGGTACGGGAACACCACGTCCACTTCGTCAGCACCGTAGGCGACTGCGGCACGGGTTTCGGCCACGGCGATCTCGATGTCGTCGTTGCCGTGCGGGAAGTTGGTCACGGTCGCAATGCGTACGTCGGCAGCGCCGATCTCACGCAGGGTCTTGCGAGCGATAGGGATAAAACGGGGGTAGATGCAGACGGCGGCGGTCAGGCCAGCCGGTGACTTGGCCTTATGGCACAGGTCGATCACCTTCTGATCGGT
>NZ_JBFOCS010000084.1:0-2083 GCF_040907905.1 Aeromonas sp. s13
ACCATCGGCCACGTTGACCACGGTAAAACCACCCTGACTGCAGCTATCACCAACGTGCTGGCCAAGCACTTCGGTGGTAAAGCTTTCGCCTTCGACCAGATCGACAAGGCACCGGAAGAGCGTGAGCGTGGTATCACCATCAACACCTCCCACGTAGAATACGACACCGCTACCCGTCACTACGCCCACGTAGATTGCCCGGGTCACGCCGACTACGTTAAAAACATGATCACCGGTGCTGCCCAGATGGACGGCGCGATCCTGGTAGTAGCAGCGACTGACGGCCCGATGCCGCAGACTCGTGAGCACATCCTGCTGGGTCGTCAGGTTGGTATCCCGTACATGATCGTGTTCATGAACAAGTGTGACATGGTTGATGACGAAGAGCTGCTCGAACTGGTTGAGATGGAAGTTCGTGAACTGCTGACCGAGTACGACTTCCCGGGTGATGACCTGCCGGTAGTTCGCGGTTCCGCACTGAAAGCGCTGGAAGGCGACGCTCAGTGGGAAGAGAAGATCATCGAGCTGGCTGGCCACCTGGATACCTACATCCCGGAGCCGGAGCGCGCGATTGACCAGCCGTTCCTGATGCCTATCGAAGACGTATTCTCTATCGCTGGCCGTGGTACTGTAGTTACCGGTCGTGTAGAGCGCGGTATCGTTAAAGTAGGTGAGACCGTAGAAATCGTTGGTATCAAAGATACCGTTTCTACCACCTGTACCGGTGTAGAAATGTTCCGCAAGCTGCTGGACGAAGGTCGTGCAGGCGAGAACATCGGCGCGCTGCTGCGTGGTGTTAAGCGTGAAGACGTAGAGCGTGGTCAGGTACTGGCCAAGCCGGGTTCTATCAAGCCGCACACCAAGTTCGAATCTGAAGTGTACGTACTGTCCAAAGAAGAAGGTGGTCGTCATACCCCGTTCTTCAAAGGCTACCGTCCGCAGTTCTACTTCCGTACTACCGACGTGACCGGTACCATCGAACTGCCGGAAGGCGTAGAGATGGTAATGCCGGGCGACAACATCAAAATGGTTGTTACCCTGATTGCGCCGATCGCAATGGACGACGGCCTGCGTTTCGCTATCCGTGAAGGTGGCCGTACCGTAGGTGCTGGTGTTGTAGCTAGCGTAATCGCCTAATCGATTCGTTATATACAAACATGAAAAGGGGTGGCTTCGGCCACCCCTTTTATTTTTGGGGCTATTTATGGCCTGTGAGATACTGGACAAAACCATTGATAGAGGTAGTTTCCGTGAGCAACCCCGCCATTTTTCTGGATCGTGACGGTGTCATCAATGAAGACACTGGCTATGTCAGTCAGGTCGATGATTTCCATTTTCTGCCCGGAGTCATAGACGCCCTGCAGCTCCTCAAAAAGAAAGGCTATCTGCTGGTCGTCGTCACTAACCAGTCCGGAATCGCCCGCGGCTACTTCAGTGAAGATGACTTCATGAATCTGACTGAATGGATGGATTGGTCACTGGCTGATCGGGATGTGGATCTCGATGGCATCTACTTCTGCCCCCATCATCCGGATCACGGCGCCCCCTGTGATTGCCGCAAACCGGAGCCAGGCATGCTGCTGTTGGCGCAACAGGAACTGGGGATCGACATGAGTCGTTCCTATATGGTGGGTGACAAGCCTTCCGATCTGAAAGCTGCCGTCAATGCTGGTGTCGGTCACAAGATCATGGTCAGAACCGGTAAGCCGGTGACCGAAACGGGTAGTGCGCTTGCCGATGCTCTCTATGACAATCTGCACGATTTTGCTGTTGCGGTGCCTGCAGTGAGCTGATTTCGCCGGTTTAATATGCCAATTGGTGGCTTTGTGAGCGAACGAACAGCGAAAGCCATCTTTTTGCAATTATCTGCTTGCCAGAAAGAATCCGTTCCCTATAATGCGCCTCCATCGACAGGGCAAGCGGCAACGCAAACAACCTCGTCGATAACCTCGAAAAGCCTTTGAAAATAAGGCTTGACTCGAGAAGGTGGTTGAGTAGAATTCCACTCCCGCAGCAACACACTGTTGCGTCGCTCTTTAACAATTTGAATCAAGCAATCTGTGTGGGCACTCACAGCATCGAA